>JAICYE010000383.1 GCA_025934385.1 Acidimicrobiia bacterium
ACTTCGCAGCGGTCGGCGATGCCGGCGGCGACGATGTTCTTCGCCACGTAGCGCGCGGCGTAGGCGGCCGAGCGGTCGACCTTGGACGGGTCCTTGCCGGAGAAGGCCCCGCCGCCGTGGCGGGCGGAGCCGCCGTAGGTGTCCACGATGATCTTGCGGCCGGTGAGGCCGGTGTCGGCGTGGGGGCCGCCGAGCTCGAAGCTGCCCGTGGGGTTGGCCAGCAGCTCGAAGTCGTCGGCGTCGAGGTCGGCGGGCAGGAGGGGGTGGATGACGTGCTCGCGCAGGTCGGGCTTGAGCAGGGTCTCGGTGTCCAGGCCCGGCTGGTGCTGGCTGGAGATGAGCACGGTGCGCAGCCGCTTCGGGCGCCCGTTCTCGTAGTCGACGGTGACCTGGGTCTTGCCGTCCGGGCGCAGGTAGGGCATGACCCCCGCCTTGCGCACCTCGGACAGGCGCTGGGCCAGCCGGTGGGCCAGCCAGATGGGCAGCGGCATGAGGTCGTCGGTCTCGTCGCAGGCGTAGCCGAACATCATCCCCTGGTCGCCGGCGCCCTGGGCGTTGATGTCGTCCTCCCCGCTCTTGCCGGTGCGGACCTCGTAGGCCGTGCTCACGCCCTGGCTGATGTCGGGCGACTGCTCGTCGATGGCCGTGATGACGCCGCACGTGTTCCCGTCGAAACCGTAGGACTCGCGGTCGTACCCGATGTCGCACACCGTCCGACGCACGATCTTGGGGATGTCGACGTAGGCGTCGGTCGTGATCTCGCCGGCCACGACCACCAGGCCGGTGGTGAGCATCGTCTCGCAGGCCACCCGCCCCATCGGGTCCTCGGCCATGATGGCGTCGAGGATGGAGTCGGACACCTGGTCGGCCATCTTGTCCGGGTGGCCCTCGGTCACCGACTCCGACGTGAACGTGTACCCGTTGGTCATCTGCCTGCCTCTCTGTTTGCCCGAACCCGAGGGTCTGCCGCAGCCGGAGGATCCGACCGAACGTGAGCCCCCGCCGGGACCCGAGGATCCGCCGGTGCCCGATGCTCCACCGCCTCCTGCGGATCGGCCAATCCTTGCCGACCAGCCGGGGTGCCGCCAGCCGGGGTGCCCCCGGCCGGCGTGACGCCCGCCGGCGGGGCGAGGAGCCCGGCCACCCGATCGAGGACGGCGGCCGCCACCCGCCGCTTGGTGGTGAGGGGGATCTCGGCCCAGGTGCCGGCCGCGTCGAGCAGGGTGACGGAGTTGGTGTCGTGGCCGAACCCGACCCCCTGGACGGTGACGTCGTTGGCCACCACCAGGTCGAGCCGCTTGCGCCGGAGCTTGTCCTCGGCGCCCGCTCGGACGTCGCCCGTCTCGGCTGCGAAACCGACCAGCACCTGGCCCGGGCGCTTGCGCCGGCCCAGCTCGGCCAGGATGTCGACCGTCGGCTCCAGGACCAGCTCGGGCAGGCCGTCGGACTTGCGCAGCTTCTCGGGCGCCGTCGCCTTCGGGCGGAAGTCGGCCACCGCCGCGGCCATGACGACGACGTCGGCGTCGCCGGCGCGGGCCAGGACGGCGTCCTCCATCTCGGCCGCCGTCTCCACCCGCACCACCTCCACCGCCGCCGGGGCGGGGCGCTCGGAGGCCGTCACCAGCACCACGTCGGCGCCGCGGGCCGCGGCCTCGGCGGCGAGAGCTTCGCCCTGCTTCCCCGACGACCGGTTGCCCAGGAAGCGCACGGGGTCGAGGGGCTCGCGGGTGCCGCCGGCGGTGACGAGGACCCGCCGGCCGGCCAGGTCCCGGCCAGCCAGCGCGGCGAGGACCGCCTCCACGATGTCGGACGGCTCGGCCAGGCGGCCGGCCCCCTCGTCGCCCCCGGCCAGCCGGCCCACGCCGGGCTCGACGACCCGCACCCCCCGCCGGCGGAGGACGGCGACGTTGTCGACCGTCGCCGGGTGCTCCCACATCTCGGTGTGCATGGCCGGGCAGACGATCACCGGCGCCCGGCTGGCGAGGAGCGTGGCCGTCAGCAGGTCGTCGGCGAGGCCCGCCTCGTACTTGGCCAGCAGCGTGGCGGTGGCCGGCGCCACCACGACGACCTCGGCGGTACGGGCCAGCGACGTGTGGGGGATCGGGTCGGCGTCGGACCACAGCGAGTCGTGCACCGGCTCGGAGGCCAGGGCCGACAGCGTGGCCGGACCGATGAAGCGGGCGGCATCGGCGGTCATGACCGGCGCCACCCGGGCGCCGGCATCGACCAGCCGGCGGCACACGTCCGCCGCCTTGTAGGCGGCGATGCTCCCACACACCCCGAGCACGATCCTCCGGCCCTCGGCCGGGCGGCTCACCTGCTTCGGCGGCCTGATCGCCGAAAAGATCCCAGCCGACGACAAAATCCCCGCGGGACTTTGCCGGTCACTTCATGGCTTCCTCGGCCTCTTCGGTGCGGACGAAGGTGATCTTGTTGGCCGCGATCTCCTCCAGGGCGATGGAGAGGGGCTTGCGGGAGACCGACGCCACCTGCGGGGGCACGATGGCGCCCAGCCCCTCGCCCAGCTGGCTGAAGTAGGAGTTGATCTGCCGGGCCCGCTTGGCGGCCAGGCTGACCAGGCTGAACTTGGAGTCGACCTTGTCGAGCAGGCTCTCGATCGGTGGGTAGATCATGGTGGCGCGCTCAGACATTCGGGCCTTCCCTGGGACTTTCCGTCACTGACGGTGGAGCTCCAGGATAGCAGCGACCTCCTCCACCGCCCGGCCCAGGTCGTCGTTCACCACCACGTGGTCGGCCAGGGCGCGCCCGGCCGCCACCTCGTCGGGCGCGGCGGCCAACCGCCGGGCGATGACCTCCTCCGGGTCGCCTCGACCCCGCAGGCGCTGCTCCTGGGCCTGTCGGGACGGGGGCTCCACGAACACGAGCACCGCGTCCGGGTCCCGCGCCTTGACCTGGGCCGCGCCCTGGACGTCGATCTCCAGGAGCACGTCCGCGCCGGCCGGCGGCTCGGGCCAGGGTGTGCCGTAGCGGTGCCCGAAGACCTCGGCCCACTCCAGGAAGCCGCCCTGGGCCAGGTTGGCGTCGAACGCGGCCCGGTCCACGAACACGTAGGCGTCGGGCGCCTCGGCCTGCCGTCGGGGCCGCGTCGTCCACGAACGGCTGAGCCAGAGGTTGGGCATCCGCCGTCGCAGCGCGGCGGCGATCGACCCCTTCCCGACCCCCGAAGGGCCGGCCAGGACGAAGACGCGCCGGGACCGCGGTGCGGGAGGTCTAGGCGTCGGCGGGGAAG
>JAICYE010000573.1 GCA_025934385.1 Acidimicrobiia bacterium
CGGCCTCGGCCAGCTGGGCGCAGCCTTTCGAGAGCGCCTGCCCGACGAGGTCGGGCACCGCGCCGACGAACTCCGGTACGCGCTTCCAGGCCATGACGGCGAACCCGATCGGCAGGTGGACGAACAGGTCCTTGGCCCGCTCGACGGGATCGATCGTGCGGGCCTCGCCGAGGCCGTCGCCGTTCATCATCCGAGGGAGTTTAGGGTCGAGCCGCCGAAGCCGTCCCTTCGGGCCGGGCGCCGGGCCCGGCCGACGGCGATCACGCCGGCCAACAGCAGCGCCGACGCCGCCACGACCCACTCCCCCAGCAGGGTGTATGGCGTCCGGCCGCGATAGGTGGCCACCTCCCCGACGAGCACCGTCGGTTGGAACAGCCGGGTCCGGCTCTGCACCCGGCCCGTATGGTCCACCAGCGCGCTGACGCCCGAGATGGCCGCCTGGATCAGCGGGCGTCCCGTTTCCGCCGCCCGGAACTGCCCGATCGCCAGGTGCTGAGCTGAGTTGGCCGAACGCCGGTAGGACCGGTTGTTGGTGAGGACGACGATGGCGTCGGCCCCCCGCTCGGCGTACTGGCGAGCCAGCGGGGCGAAGGCCGACTCGAAGCAGATGAGGGCGCCGAGCCGATGGGAGGCCACGTCGAAGATCGTCGGCCCACGGCCGGGGGCGTAGTCGGTCGGGACTTTCTGGAGCGCATCGATGAACGACAGCTCGGAACGCCACGGCACGTATTCGCCGAACGGCACCAGGTGCCGTTTGCGGTAGATCTCGGCGGTGCGGCCGCTGCCCGACGGATCCTTCGGGTCCGGTTCGGGGCGGTAGTGGAACGCCGCGTTGTAGAGCTGGCCGTGGGGCGCCGGGATGTTGCCGCCGGCGATGACGTCGGCGTCGTGGGCGGCGGCCAGGCTGGTGAGGGCGACGTCGAGCGAGCGGTCCTGGCGGGGATCGGCGTCGAGACTCGACTCCGGGAGCACGATCAGATCCACCGGCTTGGCGACGCTCCCGGCGAGACGGAGTTCGTTGCGCACGATGTAGCGGTCCTGCACCTCCTTGACGGTGAGGTCGCGGTTGAGGTCGTTGCCCTGGACCAGCGCCGCCCGCAGGTGGCCCGTCGGGGTCAGGTCGGGCAGCGTCGCGACGGCGGCGACGGCGACGGCCGCCACGGTGACGATCCCCGTCAGGGCTCCGGCCAGCAGCCTGCCCCGGGGGAGGCCGGCGAAGCTCCCTAGCCTTCGCCGTTGGCCCGTCGGAACCTCGGCGCGCCGCTGCCGCCAGGCCAGGGCGAGGTCCAGCAGCCATCCGTTGACCGCCACCGCCATCCACGACACCAGCGGCACGCCGCCCCAGGCGGCCAGTGCCCGGGCCACGCCGAAGTCGTGGAAGGCGTAGCCGACGTCACCCCACGGGAACCCGCCGAACGGCACGCGCCCCCGTCCGGCTTCGACCAGCACCCACAGCGCCGCGGCCACGGGAGCGGCGCAATGGCCCCGCCGGGCCAGCCAGGCGGCCACCGCCCCGGCCAGCATCCACCACGTCGACAGGAACAGCACGAACGGCACAAAGGCCACGAGACCGAAGTAGCGGGTCCATTCGACCAGCACCCCGAAGAAGACGATTCCGGCCGCACCGCTGTAGAGGGCGGCCGAGGACGGCCGGGCGGTGCGCCACACCCACCCCAACGGCGCCAGCGCCACGAGCGCCAGCGGCCCGAGGTCGAGCGGCGGGAAGGCGGCGCTGAGCAGCAGGCCTGAGAGCACCGCCGCCGCCAGGC
>JAICYE010000367.1 GCA_025934385.1 Acidimicrobiia bacterium
CCTGGCCGAGGCGTCGGTGAAGAACGCGCTGTCCGGCACGTCGCCGCCCCTCGAGATGGCCCTGGCCACGGTGGAGCCCACCACCGGGTTCGTCAAGGCGATGGTGGGGGGCCGGGACTTCTCCAAGTCCCAGGTCAACCTGGCCCTCGGCAACTGCCCGGAGAACTACGTGGCGCCGGCCGACGGGCCGGTCTGCCTGAGCGGCGGCGGCAGCGGGCGCCAGCCCGGCTCGGCCTTCAAGCCCTTCACCCTGGCCAAGGCCTTCGAAGAGGGGATCGGGCCCAACCGCGTCTACTCCGGGCCGAGCACGTACACCTTCCCCGACGGCTACGTGGTCCACAACGTCGAGACCGGCGGCTTCGGGGCCATCACCCTGCGCACGGCGACGGCCGAGTCGGTCAACACGGTGTTCGCCCAGCTCATCGCCGACGTCGGGATCAAGGACACGGCCGAGATGGCCCACCGCCTGGGCATCACCATGGTGGACCCCAGCGGCAAGCAGCCGAACGGCGAGCCCTACGGGGTCAGCCTCACGCTTGGCGCGGCCGAGGTGTCACCCCTCGACATGGCCGCGGCCTACAGCGTGTTCGCCGACCGGGGCGTGCAGTTCCCGGCCACCCCGGTCGTCAAGGTCACCGACGCCCACGGCAACGTCCTGGAGGACAACACCAAGCGCAAGGGCAAGCGGGTGCTGTCCGAGGCCGTGGCCGACAACGTGACCGACGTGCTCAAGGGCGTCATCACCGGCGGGACGGGCACGGGGGCCAACATCGGCCGGCCCGACGGCTCGGCGGGCAAGACGGGCAGCACCGAGGACAACCACGACGCCTGGTTCGTCGGCTACACGCCCACCCTGTCGACCGCCGTCTGGATGGGCTACAGCGACAGCAACACCCGGTCGCTGAAGAACATCAAGGGGGTCCCCCTCGTCTACGGCGGCACCATCCCCGCGTCGACCTGGAAGGACTACATGGGCCAGGCGCTGAAGAACGCCCCGCCCGCCGACTTCCCCAAACCGGCGCCGCTGGCCGGCGACCTCGCCGCCGGCGCCCGCCGGGCTCCGGACGACCTGCGGCCGCCCGACACGCAGCCGATCTACGTCAACCCGCCGATCACCCTGTTCACGATCCCGCCGACCACGCTGGTCAACCCGAACCCCACGACGACGGCACGGCCTCTGCTGCCTTTCCTGGGCACGACGACGGTGCCCCGGCCGACGACCACCGTGGCGCGACCGACGACGACCCGAAGTCCGTTCCCCTAGCGGCAGGACCGGCCGACCGCCGGTTCAGCGAGGGCCTGTCAGCGGCGGCCTGTCAGCGGCGAGCAGTCGTGGTGGGCGTGGTCGTCGAGCTCGAACCCGTCGGGGCCGTGGTGTCGCTGCCGCCCGCCACCGTCGTCGGGACGAGGTTGTTGCCGGAGCCGCAGCTGAGCACCCGTTCGCAGGCGGCGGCGATGGGCACGGCGTAGAAGGCCGTGTCGCTGCTGGTCGCCCCGGGGTTGAACGACAGCGAGGCCATGCCCAGGACCTGGCCCTTCTCGTTCAACAGGGGGGCGCCCTGGCGGCTGGCGTCGATGAAGATGTTGTGCTGGATGTTGGCCGGCGAGATGCTCGAGATGACCCCGGGGACGGCAGCGCCGCCCGACCCGGCGACCACGTAGACCTTGTCGCCCGGCTTCGGCGCCGGCGTGGAGTCGGCCCAGGACAGCGAGGGCGCCGTCCGCCCGATGACCAGGAGGGCGAGGTCGCGCTCCTCCTGCCACGTCCACAGGGTGGCCTTGACCTGCGAGCCTCCGTTGCTCACGGTGATGTCCGGCCCGGGGATGCGGGTGGCGGCCCGGACGATCGACAGCGACGTCAGCAGGTACGTCTGGCCGCCGAAGGAACCGGCCACGAAGCCGGAGCCGTCGATGGGGCGCCCGGCGTCGTCGAGGCTGGAGACGCTCCACACCGACGGGGCCGCCTTCTTGGCCACACCGTCGGCGGTCAGGATCTGCGACAGGGTCGTCGTGGTGGCCTGGGCCGCCTCGTTGGCGGCCGGGATGGTGGGGGCGGTGTGCTCGGCGTCGGTGGGGTCGACGGCAGCGATCTTGGCGTTGTCCGACGACGTGTAGATCACCGCGCCCAGGAAGCCGACGAACACCGACATCACCAGTGAGATGACGACGATGCCGAGGGCGCTCGGGGGCCAGAAGTGGCGCCGGAGAAAGGGCTTGTGATCGAGGTCGGAAAGGGTCGGCGTGCGCCCGGGGGATTGGAACCAGCTGAAGCCGTCGAACATCGGGATCGCTCGACAGTACCCGGCGGTACGATGGGACCCATGGTCGGCGTACTCGTCGTGCTCTTCGTCCTGGTTCCGCTGGCTGAGCTGTACGTCATCATCCAGGTCGGCCACGTCATCGGCGCCGTCGACACCATCGCCCTGCTGCTGCTGATCAGCGCCGCCGGGGCCTGGCTGATGAAGCGTGAGGGCATGAGCGTCTGGCGGCGGTTCCGGCGCCAGGTGGAGGACGGCCACGTACCCGGGCGGGAGATCGCCGACGGGGTGATGATCCTGTCCGCCGGCGCCCTGTTGCTGGCCCCTGGCTTCCTCACCGACCTGGTCGGCATCCTCCTGTTGCTGCCGCCGGTGCGGGCTGCGGTCCGGGCCGGCGTCCTGCGGCGGGCCGCTCGGCGGGCCGGCGTGATCTACCAGGGCCCCGGGGAGTGGCACCGTGGCTGACCTGTCGCCCGGAGTGGCCTCGGCCATCAGCCCCCTTGTCCGCCGCATCGTCCCCCCCACCGCCGGCCCGCTGCCCGCAGCCGGCAGCAACACCTACCTGGTCGCGGTGGCCGAGATCGTGGTCGTGGACCCGGGGCCGGCCGACGGGGGCCACGTCGACGCCATCGTCGGCTGCGGGGGCGACCGGATCCGCTGGATCGTCCTGACCCACGGCCACCCCGACCACGCCGGGGGAGCGGGAGCGCTGGCCGAGCGGACCGGCGCCGACGTCGTCGCCCCGGACACGGTGGCCGACGGGTTCGGGATCGAAGCCACCGAGTTCCGCATGGAGGCGCTGCGCACGCCCGGCCACAGCTCCGACTCGGTCTGCTGGCTGCTGGAGGAGGAGCGGATGCTGTTCTCGGGAGACACGGTGATCGACGGGTCGACCGTCGTCATCGCCCCGCCCGACGGGGACATGGCCGCCTACCTGGGCTCGCTCGAGCGCCTCAGCAGCCGGCGGCTGCGCCTGCGCTCCATCGCCCCCGGCCACGGCGCCCTCATCGACGACCCCGCGGGCCGGCTGGCCGGCTACCTCGGCCACCGGCTGGCCCGGGAGGCCGAGGTCCTGGCCGCCCTGGAGGCCGGAGCGGTGAGCGTCGACCAGG
>JAICYE010000204.1 GCA_025934385.1 Acidimicrobiia bacterium
CAACCGGCGTTCGTTTACCGGAATCCAGCGGAAATGGAACGCCGGTCCGGCGGTGGTCGCGGGGCCGGGGCTTCTGGCGTTCGTGTACCGGAATCCAGCGGAAATCGAACGCCGGTTCGAGGCGGAAGGGCGGCGGCGCATGACGGGCGGGGGCGGACGGACGCCGGCGGTCGGCGTCGGCTGGTGGCTCCGGGCCGGCGCGGCGGTGCTGCGGCGGCCGGGGTTGTGGCCGACGGCGCTCGGTCAGGCGGTGCGGCTGGCCCGGCCGGGGTGGTGGAGGCGCCCGCCGTTCCTGCCGGTGCCCGACCGCGACTACGTGCGTTTCCAGATGCAGACGGCCTACGGGTCGCACGGCACGCCGGCCACCGACGACCTCGTGGCCTACCTGAACTGGTGCCGGCGGTTCGAGCGGTGATCACCCGCCCGTCGGAACCGACGCCCACCTGGGTAAACTTGTAAGTGGCGACGAGGCCTGCAAGACGGAGGAGGGTGGGGCTTGGGGAGAGCGCTGGTGCTCAACGCCACCTACGAGCCGCTCTGTGTCGTGCCGGTTCGGCGGGCCGTGATCCTCGTGCTCAAGGAAAAGGCCGAGGTACTCCAGCACCGCGACGAAGAGTTGCACTCCGAGCGCATGTCCCTCCCCGTGCCGTCGGTCATCCGTCTCGTCCACTTCGTCCGGGTCCCGTTCCGGGCCCGGGCGCCGCTGTCCCGCCGGTCGGTCTTCGTCCGTGACGGGCACCGCTGCCAGTACTGCGGCGCGGCGGCGGAGAACATCGACCACGTCATCCCCCGCTCCCGAGGGGGTGAGCACGTCTGGGAGAACGTCGTCGCCTCCTGCCGGCCGTGCAACGCCGCCAAGGAGGACCGCCTCCTCTCCGAGACGCACCTGAAGCTGCGCCGCCCGCCGTTCGCTCCCAAGGAGACGATCTGGATCGTGGTGGCGGTGGGGACGATCGACCCCACCTGGACGCCATACCTCGGCCCGGTGGCCGAGGCGCTCCCCGCCTGAACCAGCCGCGTCCACGCCACACGAACAATCACCGGCCACAGTGGTGGCGGACTTCGGCGCGCCCGATTTCTGCCCCTTTGAGGGCTCCAGTGGTTTGTGAGGTCCGTTTTGGGGGGATTTGTGGGGCTGAATGGAGTTGACGGGAGGGAAGTGGAGGAATAAGGTCCACGACGAGATCGAGAGCGGCCGGAGAGCCGGTGCGGAGCAGCAGGCAGTCGGGAGAGGGCCGTGTTCCTCGGGCAGTACCAGCACTCCCTCGACGAGAAGGGCCGGGTGATCCTGCCGGCCAAGTTCCGCGGCCAGCTCGAGGGCGGGGCCTACATGGCCAAGGGTCTCGACGGTTGCGTGTGCGTGTATCCGACCGACGAGTGGGAGCGGGTGTCGAACAACATGCGGGAGCTGGCGATCAGGGGTACCCAGGAACGGCAGGCGGCGAGGTCGTTCTTCGCCGGCGCCGCCGAGGTGGCCCCCGACCGCCAGGGCCGGGTACCGGTGCCGGCCCACCTCCGCGAGTTCGCCGGCCTCTCCCTCGAGCGTGACGTCGTCGTCGCCGGCGTGCTGTCCCGGATCGAGATCTGGGACGCGGCGCGGTGGTCCCAGCGCGAGCAGGAGGGAGAGCAGGTCATCTCGGCCGCCGAAGGCATTCCGGACTTCGGCATCTAGCGCGTTGAAAACGTGGGCGTGCCTCGCACGGCCTGCGCCCAGTCCCCCCGGTGGTGCGGTGGAAGGCCCTACTCCGCCCGCTTCCATCCGTGTGTCAGTCCGCGATTCTTTCCGGACGGCCCACCTGGGGGGCTGGGCCCAAGCCGTGCGTAACTTCGGTCACGAGCCCGTGATGGTGGCCGAGGTGATCGGCGCCCTCGCTCCGGTCCCCGCCGGCCTCATCGTCGACGGGACCGTCGGGGGCGGCGGGCACGCCGGTGCCCTGCTCGAGGCCCACCGAGACAGCGTCGTCCTGGGCCTCGACCGGGACGCCGAGGCGGTGGCCGCCGCCGGGGAGCGGCTCTCCGGCTACGGCGCCCGGGCGGTGGTCCGGCAGAGCGGCTTCGAGGATCTCGCCGGGGTGCTGGGCGAGCCTGCCGTGGCCGCCCTCGACCTCCCGGTGGTCGGGGTGCTGTTCGACCTCGGCGTCAGCAGTTGGCAGCTCGACGAGCCGGGCCGGGGCTTCGGGTACCGGGTCGATGCCCCGCTCGACATGCGGATGGACCGGTCCCAGGCGCTCACCGCCCGGGACGTCGTGAACGGATACGAGGAGGCCGAGCTGGCCGGAGTCATCGCCCGCTACGGGGAGGAGCGCTTCGCCCGCAGGGTCGCCCGGGCGATCGTCGCCCGCCGGCCGGTCGAGACGACGGGCGCCCTGGCCGAGGTCGTCCGTCAGGCGATTCCCGCCCCGGCCCGGCGCAGCGGCCCGCACCCCGCCCGGCGGACGTTCCAGGCGATCCGCATCGAGGTCAACGCCGAGCTCGACCACCTCGCCACCGGGCTCGACGCGGCGTTCGCCGCCCTCGCCCCGGGCGGCCGGCTGGCCGTCCTCTCCTATCACTCGCTGGAGGACCGGATGGTCAAACAGCGCTTCGCCGGCTGGTCGTCGCGGCCGCCCGTGCCCCGGGGGCTGCCGGTCACCGGGATCCCGGGCGAGCCGCCGCCGGCCCGCCTCGCCACCCGGGGCGCGGCCCGGCCCACCCCGGCCGAGATCGCCGCCAACCCCCGGGCGGAGAGCGCCCGGCTCCGGGTGCTGGAGCGGGTGGCGCCGGCCGACGTCGGCGGGGCGGCCCCCGGACCCGGTGGGGGTGAGCCGTGAACATGAAGAGCCCGCTCAAGCGGAGGAGCAGCCCCCCGACGGGCCCCGGCCTCCGCCAGCTCCACCAGCGGCGGCTCGAGCGGAGCCGGGTGCGGGGCGGGCCCCGCCAGGGTCCGGCGCCCGACCGGCCGTTGCGGCTGGCGCTGGTGGCCACCGCCGTCCTCACCGTCGGCACGATCTTCGGGGCCGCCATCTTCCACGTGCTGCTGATCCAGTCGGAGTTCCGGCTCGACCAGCTCCACCAGGAGGCGGCCAAGGAGCAGGCCCGCTACGAGACGCTCCGGCTCGACGTGGCCCAGCTCTCGGCTCCCGACCGCATCGTGGCCACCGCCCAGCAGCGGCTGGGCATGGTCGTGCCGCCCCAGATCGCCTACCTGATGGCTCCCGCCCCGCCGGACCCTCCGAACACCGCCGCCTCGAAGGGGGCCGGCGCCCAACCCGACGATCCCGCCGCTCCGAGCCTGGTCGGCGGATGGGAAGAGGTGAAGCCGCACCTTGGCACGCCCTAGCGACAAGCGTCCGACCCCCCGACAACCGCGGGTGCGCTCCACGACTGCGGGTGCCGGGCTCCCCAGGCCCAACCGCCGCATGGCCGCCCGGCGGGCCAAGGCCGAGGCCGGCCGGGCCGCCACCGGCGGGCGCCTCACCGGACGGCGGGCCATGGCGTTGCTGATCGTCCTCTCCCTCGGCCTGTCGGCCGTCATCCTCCGCCTCACCCAGGTCCAGGCGGTCTCCGCCGCCCAGTACGAGAAGCTCGGCGCCAACCAGCGCATCCGCACCATCAAGCTGGCCGCCGAGCGGGGGGCGATCTTCGACCGCAACGGCGTCGACCTGGCGGTGTCGGTCAACCAGCAGACCGTGTGGGCCAATCCCAAGGTCGTGACCGACCCGGCCGGCTACGCCGCCAAGCTGGCGCCCGTCCTGGGCATCGACGCCAAGACGCTCACCGAACGGCTGTCGGACAAGGCCCACGCCTTCGTCTACCTGGCCCGCAAGGTCGACGACGCCACCGCCGACGCCGTCAAGAAGCTCAACCTCAACGGCGTCGACTTCGTGCCGGAGTCCAAGCGCTTCTACCCGTCCGGCACGCTGGCCGCGCCGCTCCTCGGCAGCGTCGGCATCGACAACGACGGCCTGGCCGGCCTCGAGGTGCAGTACGACAAGATGCTGGCCGGCAAGCCCGGCGAGCTGACCGTCGAGCAGGACCCCGAGGGCCGCACCATCCCCCAGGGCGTGAGCCACCTGGAACCGGCGGTGCGGGGCTCGGACCTCATCCTGTCGATCGACCAGTCGCTGCAGTACGAGCTGGAGCGGGCCCTGGTCGACGCCGTGGCCTCCTCCACCGCCAAGGGCGGCATGGCCATCGTCGAGGACACCCGCACCGGCGGCATCCGGGCCATGGCCAACGTCACCGGCGACGGCGCCGGCGCCGCCCGCCCGTCGACCGCCACCGAGCACAACCGGGCCGTCACCGACGTCTACGAACCGGGCTCGACCAACAAGGTCATCACGATCTCGGGGGCCATCGAGGACGGGCTGGTCACGCCGGACAGCCGCCTCGTCGTCCCCGACAAGCTGCCGATGGCCGACGCCGTGTTCGAGGACCACGAGCCGCACCCGCCGATCAGCTGGTCGGTCACCGACATCCTGGTGAACTCGTCGAACGTCGGGACGATCATGATCGGCGAGAAGCTCGGCAAGACCCGGATCGACCACTACCTGCGGGCCTACGGCTTCGGGACGAAGACCAACGTCGGCTTCCCCGGCGAGCCGGCCGGGCTCCTCCTCGACCCCGACCACTGGTACGTCACCAGCATGGGCACGGTGCCGATCGGCAACGGGCTCTCCGTCAGCCCGCTGCAGATGCTCCAGGTCTACGTCGCCCTGGCCAACGGCGGGATGTACACGTCGCCGAAGCTGGTCGAGGCGACGCTCGACTCCGACGGCGTCCGGCACCCGGTCGACACCGAGGCCCCCCGCCGGGTGGTCTCCGAGGCCACCGCCGGGAAGCTCGTCACGATGCTGGCCCAGAACGTCCTGTCGGGGACGGGCACCAACGCCGTCGTCCCCGGCTACAACGCCGCCGGCAAGACCGGCACCGCCCGCAAGCCGCTGGAGGGGGGCCGGGGGTACTCCGGCCAGTACATGGCCAGCTTCGCCGGGTTCGTGCCGGCCCAGGACCCGCACCTGGCGGCGGTGGTGGTGCTCGACGAGCCGACGCCCATCTACGGCGGCCAGGTGGCGGCGCCGGTCTTCGCCCGCATCATGCAGTACGCCCTGCGGCTGGAGCGGATCCCGCCGCCGGCCAACCCCGTCCCCGGCCTGCCGGCGGCGCAGGCGCCCCCGGGCTCCGGTCCCAGCCACGCCCTCGACGAGGGAACGGGCAACGACGACGGGAGCGGCCCCGCCGCCGCCACGACGTCGACGACGG
>JAICYE010000142.1 GCA_025934385.1 Acidimicrobiia bacterium
ATCGCCACCTTCGACGGGGTGAGGGCGCAGCGGTCGGCCAGTTCGGACGGCGTCACCGGCCCCGACAGGTCGAGATGCCCCCGCAGCACCGCCGCCGCCACCTGCTCGACCGCCACGGGCCCGTCGAGCCGGTCCTCGAGGAGCACTCGGACCTCGGCGGAGGACTCCGTCGCCCACCAGCGTTCGACCCCGTCGGGCCCGCCTTCCGAGCGGACCCGGCCGCGGGCGGCCAACTGGTCGAACAGCGGCCGCCACGGCCCACGGGCCGGCGTGACCACCAGGCTCAGCAGCAGGTCGTGGAGGTCGTCGGGGGTGGACGGCTCCGGGGTCACCTCGGCCCGGACCCGGGCGATGGCCTCGGGGTCGAGCCGGCCGATGGTCGACAGGTCGACGGGCAGGCCCCGGCGGAGCTGGACGGCGTTGGTGCGGCGGTCGACGGCCTCGGCGTCGTCGAGGAAGGCGTAGGGCTTGGCGGTGAGGATCTCGTGGGCGAAGGCCGACGCCTCCGTCGTGTCGCGGAAGTGGACGCCGACCCGGCCCGACTCGATGCCGTCGAGCAGCGCCGTCAGCCCGTCGATGTCGAGCGCTTCGGTCATCGTGTCGTGCATCGTCTGGCGGACGATCGGATGGTCGGGGATCCCGATCGGCCCGGCGACGTTCTCCTGGCAGGCGGCCGCCTGGGGGAAGAGGGCGGCCATGAAGTCGTCGGCCTCCATCCGCTGCAGCGGCGGCGGGTTGCGGCGCCCGCCCTTCCAGCGCAGCACGACCAGCGCCCGGTTGAGGTTCCACCGCCAGCGGCTGGTGAACATCGGCGACGGCGGCGACAGCACCGCCTGCTCCAGCACCGCCCGCACCGTCTTCGAGTTGAGGAAGCGGACCACGTCGGCCAGCGGGAAGCTGTGGTGCGGCCCGAGCGACAGGACGACGGCGTCGTCGTTGGCCGCCGCCTGCAGCTCGAAGTCGAACGAGACGCAGAACCGCTTGCGCAGCGCCAGGCCGAGGGCCCGGTTGATCCGCCCGCCGAGCGGTGAGTGGATGACGAGGTGCATGCCCTCGGCGTCGTCGAAGAAGCGCTCGAAGACGAGGTCGGTGGACGTCGGCACCACGCCGAGCACCGCCTGGCCGGCGGCGACGTAGTCGACGAGCTGCGTGGCGCCCGCCTCGTCGAGGCGGGCCGCTTCGCCCAGCCACGCCCGGGCGCCGTCGGCGTCGCCGGCGGTGAGGAAGGCGTCGACCGTGGAGCGCAGCGCCGACACCTCGGCCGAGAGCTCGGGGGTGCGGGCCGGGGCCTCGCCCGTCCAGAACGGGATCGTCGGCGGCTTGCCCTCGGCGTCGGCCACCCGGACGACGCCGGAGGCGACCTGACGGATCTGCCAGGCGTGGGTGCCGAGCAGGAAGATGTCGCCGGCCATCGACTCGGTGGCCCAATCCTCGTTGACGGTGCCGACGAACAGCTCGTCGGGCTCGAGCACGACCCGGAAGTCGCCGATCTCGGGGATGGCCCCGCCCGAGGTCAGGGCGGCCAGCCGGGCGGCCGGCCGGGCCCGGACCTCGCCGTTGACGGCGTCGAGATGGAGGTAGGCCGCCCGCCGCCCCCGGCCGGTCTCGATGCCCCGGCCCACCATGTCGAGGACTTCGTCGAACGTCTCCCGGGCGAGATCGCGGTAGGGGTGGGCCCGGCGAACCAGGGCGAAGAGGTCGTCGACACGGCAGCCGGCCTCGGGGCAGGCGGCGACCTCGGCCACCAGCTGCTGGGCCAGGATGTCGAGGGGGGCCACCGGCGGGACGATGGCGTCGAGGGCGCCGGTCTCCACCGCCCGGAGCAGGGCGGCGCACTCCACCAGCTCGTCGCGGGTCAGCGGGAACAGGCGGCCCTTCGGCGTGCCCCGCCGGCTGTGGCCCGAGCGCCCGACGCGCTGCAGGAACGTGGCGATGCTCCGGGGGGAGCCGACCTGGCAGACGAGGTCGACCGGGCCGATGTCGATCCCCAGCTCCAGCGACGCCGTGGCCACCAGGGCCTTGAGATCACCGGCCCGCAGGCGCGACTCGACCTTGTAGCGCCGGTCCTTCGACAGGGAGCCGTGGTGGGCGCTCACGACGTCGTCGCCGAGGCGCTCGCCGAGCTGGTGAGCGAGGCGCTCGGCCAGCCGGCGGGTGTTGACGAAGACCAGCGTGGTGCGGTGCTCGGCCACGAGCGCGGCGATCCGGTCGAGGACGTCGCCCATCTGTTCGGCCGAGGCGATCGCCTCCAGCTCGCCCTGGGGCAGCTCCAGCGCCAGGTCGAGGTCGCGGCGGTGGCCGGTGTCGACCACGGCGCAAGGCGCCGGCGCGCCCCCGCCGCACAGCATCCCGGCCAGCAGCTCGATCGGGCGTTGGGTGGCGGAGAGACCGATGCGCTGGGGCCGGACCTCGGCGGCCCGCTCCAGGCGCTCCAGCGTCAGCGTCAGGTGGGAGCCGCGCTTGTCGCGCGCCGCGGCGTGGATCTCGTCGACGATGACCGTCTCCACCGCCCCCAGCACCGCCCGGCTCCGGGCGGCGGTCACCATGAGGTAGAGCGACTCGGGCGTGGTGATGAGGAAGTTGGGCGGGCGGCGCACCATCAGCGCCCGCTCGCTCGGGGTGGTGTCGCCCGTCCGCACCGCCACGGTCAGCTCCGGGGCGGGGAAACCGAGCTCGGCGGCGACCCCGGCGATCTCCCGCAGCGGCCGCTCGAGGTTCTCGGCGATGTCGACGGCCAGCGCCCGCAGCGGCGACACGTAGGCGACCTGGGCCCGGCCCTCCACCTCGACGCCGGCCGCCGCCGCCCGGTAGAGCCGGTCGATGCAGACGAGGAAGCCGGCCAGCGTCTTCCCCGAGCCGGTGGGGGCGGCGATCAGGGTGTCGCGCCCGGCGGCGATGTGGGCCCAGCCCTGCTCCTGCGGCGGCGTCGGGCCCTCGGGGAACCGCCGGCGGAACCATTCCGCAACCGCCGGATGGAAACCGGCCCCTACCGGCGGTATGAAGCCCTCTCCTTCCGGGAACGGCGTCGGTCGCTCGATGACAGCCATCGTCCGAGAGTACCGACCAGCAGTGACAACGACGACGGAGGCGGCCGGTAGGGTTCACGCCTATGCCGGACGTCTGGCCCGCGGGCACCGTCACGGGGCTCGGCCCTTTTCCGGGGGTCGACCCCCTGGCGGCGGCCCGCATCGTCGTGTCGGAACTGCCCGACCTCCCATTTCTCCCGGAGCTCCAGGCCCGGGGCATCGGCTCCGACCCCATAGGGCGCACGGCCGGGCTCCTGGCCGATCTCCACGTGGAGGTCGGCACCGGCGTGTGGCGGTTCGTACCGAGGGGCGGGCGGGACGAGCAGCGGGCCCACGAGGCCCTGACCACCGACCTCGACGCCCTCGAGGAGGCGGCCGAGGGCTACGGGGGCCCGCTGAAGGTCCGCGTCGTGGGGCCGTGGACGCTGGCCGCCAGCGTCGAGCTGCGCCGGGGGGAGAAGGCGCTGGCCGACGAGGGTGCCATCCGAGACGTCACGGCCTCGCTGGCCGAGGGCCTCGCCCGCCACCGCGACGACCTCCGCCGTCGCCTCCCCGGCCTCACCCGGATCGTGGTCCAGGTCGACGAGCCGCTCCTCGGGGCCGTGGTGGCCGGGGAGCTTTCCACCGCCAGCGGCTGGGGCCGGCTGCGGAGCTACGAGCGGACCGTGGTGGAGGACGGGCTCCGCCAGGTGCTCGGCTCGGCATCGCGCTCGACCGCCGAGATTGCGGTCGAGCGCCACAGCGCCGCCGCGGCCGAGGGCGTGGACGGCGACATCGCCGGGGTCTGGATCGGGGCCGCGCCGCTCGATGGCGCCCTGCTCCGGGGGGCGGGGGCGCGGTTCGTCGGTGTCGACGGCGCCGTCCTCGACTCGGTCGACGAAGACGAGATCGGCGAAGCCGTCGACGCCGGCCTCGGCCTCCTCGTCGCCTGCGGGCCGCTCGAGACGCAGCAGAACGATCCGCGCCCCGTCACCGACCCCGTCCGCAGTCTGTGGAAGCGCCTCGGATTCCGGATCGAACAGCTCGCCACCACGGTGGCGGTCGCGCCGGTCGAGGGGCTCGAGCATCTCGAGCGGGGGGCGGTGCCGGCGGTGCTCCGGCGGGCGGTGGAGGCGGCCCGCTACCTCGAGGAGGCCGGCGCCGAGGAGGAGTCGTAGGGTGGGCACCAAGGCGGAAGAGACGGTGCTGGAACTCGACGGCCGCGACGTCCGCATCACCAGCCCCGACAAGGTGTTCTTCCCCGAGCGGGGGGAGACGAAGCTCGACCTCGTCCGTTACTACGAAGCGGTGCGGGAGCCGCTCATGGCGACCATGGGGGGCCGCCCGGTGCTGCTGCAACGGTTCCCGGAAGGGGCGGGGGGGTCGTCGTTCTTCCAGAAGCGGGTGCCGAAGGACGCTCCCGACTGGCTGCAGACGACGGTCGTCAGCACGCCCAACGGCACCACGTCGAACGCGCTGGTGGCCGCCGACCTCGCCCACGTCGCCTGGGCCGTCAACCTCGGCTGCCTCGGCTTCCACGTGTGGCCGTACCGGGCGGCGGATCCCGACCACGCCGACGAGCTCCGCATCGACCTCGACCCCACGCCCGGCATCACGTTCGACGAGGTCCGGGAGGGAGCCCGGAAGGTGAAGGAGATGCTCGACGAACTCGGCCTCGTCGGAGCGCCGAAGACCACCGGCGGAGACGGGCTGCACGTCTACGTCCGCCTCCTGCCGCAATGGAGCTCGATCGAGGTGCGGGCCTGCGCCGTGGCCCTGGCCCGGGAGCTGGAACGGCGCCACCCCGACCTGCTGACCGCCGCCTGGTGGAAGGAGGAGCGGGGCCGGCGGGTCTTCGTCGACTTCAACCAGAACTCGCCCCACAAGACGATGTTCGGGGCCTGGTCGGTGCGGGCCCGGCCCGGCGGGCAGGCGTCGGGTCCGTTCGCCTGGGACGAGCTCGACACGATCGATCCCGAGGCGATGACGCTGGCCACCCTGCCCGGGCGGGTGGCCGAGACGGGCGACCCCTGGCGCGACACCTACGGCACACCGCAGTCACTCGAGCCGCTCCTCGCCCTCCACGAACGAGACATGGCCGCCGGCCTGGCCGACGCCCCCTGGCCGCCCGTCTACCCCAAGATGCCCAACGAGCCGCCCCGGGTGGCGCCGAGCCGGGCCAAACGGCCCTGAGCGGGTTCGGCGCGTTTGTCCCTCTTGCCACAGTGGTAAAGTCCGCCTCAGGCATTCCACTCTCTTGTGCTGCTCCGGACCTCGGTGGTGCATCCAATCCCTTGGACGCCCAGGACGTCGAGCAGGAGGGAATGCGAACCCCCAAGGCGTGATCCGCCGGCGTCCGATCGGCGCCTTCCCGCCAAACCCCCCTTCTCAGCGATCGGCCGCGCCACGCGGCCGGATCGAACATTGCGAGTCCGGGCCGACGCGTCCGGGCGATGAACAAAAAGGTCTGACATGAAACGTTCGTTCGGATCGACATCGAAGAAGCTTCTCACCCTGCCCGCTGGACTCGCCATGCTCGCCGCTCTCGTCGCCACCCCGTCGGTGTTGCCCGCGTCGGCGGCCGACTCGCCTACGGCGTCGTGCAACGGCGGCTCCGGCTACTGGCTCGTGGGCGTCGACGGCGCCGTCTTCCCCTTCGGAGACGCCGGCAACTTCGGGTCCATGGTTGGCAAACACCTGAACAAGCCCATCGTGGGCATCCGGCCCACGCCTACCGGCATGGGCTACTGGCTGTTCGCGGCGGACGGCGGCGTCTTCAGCTTCGGTGACGCCGCCTTCCAGGGTTCGTTGGGGAACCATCCCCCGAACGAGCCCGTCGTGGGCATGGCCGCCGTCAATCCGCAGTGCCCCGGCGGTTCGCAGGGTGGGGCCGGCCAGCAGGGGGCCATCGGCCCGCAGGGGGCCCCGGGCTCGCCGGGCGTGAACGGCAACGACGGTAAGGACGCAACCTACGCTGGCCCGCACTGGGGAGTGGTGCACCGCAACGTGATCGGCAACGGTGACTCCGACCTCGGTGCCTCGACGCAGACCCCGCCGCTGGGTGTCGGCGCGCTCAACATCCGCACCGGCAGCGCAGACGACGCCGCTGCGTTCGGCAACGAGCAGGACTTCACCAAGATGCTCGTGAGTGAACTGACCAAGGTCGGGTACTCGGTCTTCAC
>JAICYE010000574.1 GCA_025934385.1 Acidimicrobiia bacterium
ATCCAGCCTACGGCCCGCCCGGCCGGAGGTGCGCGGCGACTCGACGGCGCGCCGGTACGCTCGGCGACCATGCGGGCCGTCGTGATCGCCGTCGTCCTCGGCCTGGCCGGCGCGGCCTGCGGTGGCCGCGGAGCGAAGAACGCCGAGCCGGCCGTGGCGGCGTCGACCACGACGACAACGACCGCCCCCGCCGCGCCGGCGACCTCGACATCGGCCGCAGGGTCGAGCTCGACGACCACGGCGTCGCACCCGTCCGCCGCCGGCCCGACCACGACCGCCAAGCCGGCGGCGTCGCCGACCACCGCCTCGACCGGGTCGACGAGCGGGCCCGGGCCGCAGACCGCCGCCCATGCCACGGTCTTCGTCGCCGCCGCACCGACCGATCCGGCCGAGCTCGACCGCCTCGCCGACCAGCTCGGCGCCGACGAGACGGCGCTGCGCTCTCCGGCCACGCCGGCGGCCGACATCCCGGCGCTGGCCCGCCGCCAGCAGGCCGCCTATCGGGCGCTGGCGGCCCGGCCCGACGTCCTCCCCCGGGTGCTCGCCCGCCTGCCGGAGAACCTGCGGCCGATCGCCCAGGCCAACGTCGACGCCGGCGCCGAGCTGCGGGCCATGACGACGCCGAAGACCGACCTACCGCCCTGGCGGATCCTGACGCCGCCGCCCGCCGAGGAACTGGAGCGCTACTACCACCAGGCCGAAGAGGCGACCCACGTGCCGTGGGCCTATCTGGCGGCGGTGCACCTCGTCGAGACTCGCATGGGCCGCATCCGGGGCACGAGCACCGCCGGTGCCCAGGGCCCGATGCAGTTCCTGCCCAGCACCTGGGCCCGGTGGGGCGGGGGCGGCGACATCAACGACCCCCACGACGCCATCATGGCCGCCGGCCGCTATCTGGCCGCCTCCGGTGCCCCGGCCGACCTCCACAAGGCGCTCTACGCCTACAACCACTCCGAGCACTACGTGCGGGCGGTGACGCTCTACGCCCAGCAGATCGAGGCGAACCCGAGGGCCTACCTCGCCTACCACGCCTGGCAGGTGTACTACATCACGCCCCGGGGCGATCTCTGGCTCGAGGAGGGGTACGGGAATTAGTCGAGTTGTACCTCCTGACCGAAGATGACCTCGGCGGGGATGGCCCACCATTGGGCGTTGCCGGGGCCGGCCACCGGCTCGACCCGGCCGGTGGAGATCCACTCGGTGACGGCGGAGATCGGCTCCAGGCACCAGCGGCCGGAACGCTCGTCGCTGATGAACAGCACGACGGGATGAAGCAGATCCCACCAGCACAACGCTTCGTAGGCCTCGGGGTCGAGACGCACGGTGCCGTCGTGGCGCACGCTGCGGACGTCGATGAAGGTTTCGGCCGTGAGATACGCCGGGCTGTGCCGCAGCCGGGACGGCAGGTTGGTCAGGCGGAACGGGGCCCGCTCCACCGAGTACCGGACGTACCACTGGGGCCATACGGCTTCGAAGCGGCGGGCGGCAGCCTGGATCTCCGGCGGGGCGGTGGGGGCGCCCTCGAGGGTCAAGGTCACGCAGCCTCCTGGGGGTGGGGACTGGGGGGATGTGGTTGTCGGCCCTACGTATTGAGAACGTTCGTCCCTTTTCGGTATGACGCCGGACGCCACTCCCATCACGGGGCGGGACGATCCCGGCAAGCCCGCCGTGGTGTCCCGAATGGGGTGAGGAAACCCCGCCCGTCGTGCCGAAATAAACTGAGTGGAACGACCACGAGGAGGGAACACGACGGTGGGGGTGGCC
>JAICYE010000460.1 GCA_025934385.1 Acidimicrobiia bacterium
GGAGAGGCCCAGGGCGGCCACTGCCGGGGCCGTGCCGAGGCCGAGGGAAGGCACCAGCAGGGCGTAGAGCGCCAGGCTGGGGATGGTTAAGATCACGCCGGCCGTGCCGACGGCGACCGCCGCCAGCCGGGGCCGGCGGGCGGCGGCCACGCCGAGGGCCACCGCCGGCGGGACGGCGACGAGCAGCGCCAGCGCCACCAGGCGGGCGTGGGCCGCCGTCTCGCTCCACAGCTCGGGCCGGTTGTCGATCAGGAAGTGCCAGACGTCGATCGGAGTACCGTAACGAGGATGAGAAGGACGGCGGCGGCCCTCGTCGGGCTCGTCGCCCTGCTGGGGTGGCAGTGCAGCGGGAGCGGCGGCGGGAACACGATCGTCGTCGGCTCCAAGCTCGACACCGAGGCCCAGGTGCTCGGCCGCCTGCTGGCCGTGCAGCTCGAGTCCAAGGGCTACTCCGTCCGCACGAAGATCCCCCTCGGGGGCACCAACATCATCCGCAAGGCGCTGACCTCGAAGCGGATCGACGTCTATTGGGAGTTCACCGGCAGCGGCCTCGACCTCCTCGGGCAGCCACCGATCGGCGACCCCCAGGCCGCCTACGCCAAGGTCAAGGCGCTCGACGCCGGCAAAGGCGTGACCTGGCTCCCGGCCGCCCGGCTCAACGACACCTACGCTCTGGCGGTCAAAGGCGACGGGCCGATCACCGCCACCACGCTGTCCGACCTGGCCGGCGCGCTGCGGAGTCAACCCGATGCCCGGCTGTGCGTTGATACCGAGGGCGGCTTCCGGGCCGACGTCCTGCCGCTGTTGGCCTCGGTCTACGGCATCACGTTCAAGAACACGACCCAGCTCGGCTACGAGCTCATCCCGCCGGCCGTGGCCGACGGCCGCTGCGCCGCCGGCATCGTGTACTCCACCGCCGCCCTGATCGTGAAGAACGGGCTGCGGGTGCTCGACGACGACCGGCATGCCTTCGGCGCCTACACGCCGGCGCCGACCGTGCTCACGGCCCGGCTCGGGCGCTGGCCGCACCTGGCCGACGACCTCGCCGGCCTCACCGCCGCCCTCGACACGCCGACGATCACTCGCCTTAACGCTCAGGTAGATGTCGAGAAAAAGACCGCGGAACAGGTCGCCCGCGACTTTCTTGTCACGAGAGGACTCATTTCTTCGTCCCCGGCGGACAAAGCCCCGAACGGCCGTTGACAGCCCGGCCAAGCCCGCGCGAAGTATGGGCCAAGCGGCGAGCAGGAGGAGTGCGATGCCCCTGGCCAGAGGGAATCACCGGCTGCCTTCAGCGGACGAGAGCTGGCCGTACCCCGACCTCGAGGACGAACAGGTGGCCGATGACGAGGTCGACCTCGACGTCCTGGAGCTGCGGGTCGACCCCCGGGCCTATATGACCCTCGATGCCGACGAGCGGGAGGTGCTGTTCCTCCGCTTCGGCCTCGCCGACGGGCGGGCCCGGTCGATGAAGGAGATCGCCCGTTCCCTCGACGTCACCCACTCCCAGGCCCGTGAGCTGCTCGGCAGCGCCATCGAGAAGGTCCGGACGAGGGTCGCCCTGGAGGCCTAGCGGCCTTCGGTACCATCGGTGGGGTTGGCTCCCCACCGGTCACCGCTTGCCGCGCTCGGCGGCCGCCTCACAGGCGCCCCAGAGGCCGCGCCGGGCCGAGCGGGCAGCCAGCTCCTCCGTCAGCATGGTCCGGGCGTGGAGCCCGTTGGGCGGGATCACCAGCAGCCGGGCGTAGCCCCCGGCGAGGAGCTCGTCGTTGAACCGGCGGCCACCGACGTCCACGTAGGCGAGCAGCCGGCCGTAGCGGTCCCGGCGTTGCCGGTCGAAGGTCAGCCGGACGGGCTGGCCCAGCAGCCGGCGGTGGGTGTAGGCGGCCGCCTCGGGACCGAAGCAGCCGATCGGTCGGTGCGGGTCGACGGTCTCGGGCGTGTCGACGCCGAGCAGGCGGACCCGCTCCCGGCGCCCGGCCCAGGCGACGTCGACCGTGTCGCCGTCGACGACGGCCACGACCCGCGCCGTTGCGCCCGCCCCGCCGCCGGCCCGCGTGGCGCCCAGCCGCCACCCTCCGAGAGAGGCAGCGGCCACCACGGCCACGAGCGCCGCCCACCTTCGCGTCCGGAGGGGGAGGCCGGTGAAGCTCCCAGACATCGGCGGCGGATGGTAGCGGCGTCCGGCGGGGTGGCCCCGGGGATTTTGGTGCTGGTGGCCGTCGTCGTCTCGGCGGTGGCGGCCACGGCCACCGCGGTGGCTCTCGGCAGCCGCGCCGACCTGGCCTCGTCCCGGCACCGGGTCGACGCCGCCTGGGCGGGCCTGCGCCCGGCGCTCGACGCCCGCTACGGCGACCTCGGCGACGCCGCCCGCCTGGCCCACGACCGCCTCGGCGCCGACCGGTCCGTGTTCGACGACGTCGCCGGTGCCGTGGCCGCCTGGCCCGGCACGGCCCGACAGCCGACCGACCGCCAGGTGACGGCCGCGGCCGGTCTCGAGGGGCTGGCCGGGCGGCTGGCGGCCCTGGTGGCGGCCACGCCCCGGCTGCGCACCGCCGGCGACGTGACCGACGCCCTGCGGCGGCTTCAGCAGGCCGACAGCGGCGCCGGCCGGGCCGCCTACAACACCTCCGTGGCCGCCTACCAGCGGGCCCGGGGCGGCTTCCCCC
>JAICYE010000422.1 GCA_025934385.1 Acidimicrobiia bacterium
CAGCGTTGGCGCGGCGCTCGCGCCGCGGTCTCGGTCACGGCGGTGGCCGAGCTGCTGCGCCGTCACGTCCCGGCGGGCGATCCGCTGGCCGGGTACGCCGAACGGCTGGCCGACCCGGCGCTGGCCGACACACTCCGGGGGTACCTGTCGGGAAGCCTCGACCTGGTGCTGCGCATCCCCGGCGCCTCCGGGGCTGTCGGCCCGGACGCATCGTTCGCCGTCATCGACCACAAGACGAACTGGCTCGGGACCGGGGAGGAGCCGCTCTCCGCCTGGCACTACCGGCCGGCGGCGCTGGCCGAGGCGATGCAGCGGGCCCACTACCCGCTCCAGGCGCTGCTCTACACCGTGGCGCTGCACCGCTACCTGCGCTGGCGGCTGGGGGGCTACGACCCCGACCGCAACCTGGCCGGGGTCCTGTACCTCTTCCTGCGGGGCATGACCGGTGCCGAGGCGCCGAGCGTCGTCGGGCAGCCCTGCGGCGTGTTCGGCTGGCGGCCGCCTACGCCGCTGGTCCTGGCGCTGTCCGACCTGCTCGACCAGGGCCGGGTGGCCGCATGACTCCGCTCACCGACCTGGCCTACGCCGATCCCAGCGACGTCCGGCTGGTGCAGCGGGCGCCGGGGCTGCTCGGCCGGTTCAACGCCGCCGGGGTGCTGAACGCCGCCGACGTCCACGTCGCCACCCGGCTCGGGCGGTTCGCCGGCGAGGGCGACGACGGCGTGCTGCTGGCGGCGGCGCTGGCCGTGCGGGCGCCGCGCCTCGGCCACGTCCACGTCGACCTCGCCACGGTGCGGCACACCGCCACCGTCGATGTCGAGGTCCCGGTCGACCTGCAGGCGCTGCCCTGGCCCGAACCCGAAGCATGGGTGGCGGCGGTGGCCGCCAGCCCCCTGGTGGCCAACGGCGAAACCGGCCCCGACGACCGGCCGCTGCGCGTCATCGGCTCGTGGCTGTACCTCGACCGGTACTGGCGGGAGGAGCGCCAGGTCGCCGCCGACCTCGCTCTCCGAGCCGAGCACGCCGCCGACGGCGTCGACACCGACCTGCTCCGTTCCGGACTGGACCGGCTCTTCCCCGCCGAGGCCGCCAACGATGAAACGAGCGCCGCGGCAGGCGGCGCGGCGCTCGGGACGGATCTCCAACGGCTGGCGGCGGCGGCGGCGGTGCTGCGGCCGCTGGCGGTGGTGGCCGGCGGGCCGGGCACGGGCAAGACGACGACGGTCGCCCGCATCCTGGCGCTGCTCGACGAGCAGGCCCAGGCCGCCGGAGCGGCGCCGCCGCTGGTGGCGCTGACCGCCCCGACCGGGAAGGCCGCCGCCCGGCTGGAGGAGGCGGTCCACGAGGAGGCGGCCGGGCTCGCCATCGGGGAGGAATGCCGGCGCCGGCTCCTCGCCACCCACGCCTCGACGCTCCACCGCCTGCTCGGCTGGCAGCCCGGCAACCGCAGCCGGTTCCGCCACCACCGGGGGAACCGGCTGCCCCACGACGTCGTGGTGGTCGACGAGACGTCGATGGTGTCGCTCTCCCAGATGGCCAAGCTCGTCGAGGCCGTGCGGCCCGACGCCCGGCTCGTGCTGATCGGCGACCCGCAGCAGCTCGCCTCGGTCGAGGCCGGCGCCGTCCTCGGCGACATCGTCGGCCCGGCGGAGACCGGCGAGCCGCCGCCCGGCACCGGCATCGGTGACGGCATCGTGGTCTTGCGCAGGGTCCACCGCTTCGGCGGCGGGATCGCCGCACTGGCCGACGCCGTCCGCCGCGGCGACGCCGACGGCGCCGTCGCCGTGCTGTCGGCCGGCCACGACGACGTGACCTGGATCCCCCTCGACGTCGCCGCCCCGGGCGGCGGCGGCGCGCTGGCCGTGGTGCGGGAGCCGGCGGTGGCGGCCGGGACGGCCATTGCCGAAGCGGCGGCGGCCGGGGAGGCCCGGGCGGCGCTGGCGGCGCTCGGGCGGTTCCGGGTGCTGTGCGCCCACCGGCGGGGGCCGTACGGGGTCGCCACCTGGAGCGCCGAGGTGGAGGCCTGGCTCCGGTCGGCCTTGGCGGGGTTCGCCGCCGGCGGGGCCTGGTACGTCGGCCGGCCGTTGATGGTGACGGAGAACGACTACACGCTCGGGCTGTACAACGGTGACACCGGCGTCGTGATCGCCGCCGGTGGCGGGCGGCCGGCGGCGGTGTTCGAGCGGCGGGGGCAGATCCTGGAGTTCAGCCCGGCCCGGCTCTCCGCCGTCGAAACGGTCCACGCCATGACGATCCACAAGAGCCAGGGCTCGCAGTTCGACACGGTCGCCGCCCTGCTGCCCGACCCCGACTCGCCCATCCTCACCCGGGAGTTGCTCTACACGGCCGTCACCCGGGCCCGCCAGCGCCTGTTCCTGGCGGGGGGCGAGGCGGCCGTGCGGGCGGCGGTGACGCGCCCGGTGGCCCGGGCCTCGGGGCTGCGGCGCTGGCTCTGGCAGCCCTCCCAACATCGGTAGCCTGCGTCGCCATGGCACTCAGCGAATCGGAACTCGCCTTCCTGGCCGACCACCACTCGGCGGCCATGGTCACCGTCGCCCCCGACGGCGTGGCCAAGGTCGCCCGGGTGGGCGTGGCCCTGGTCGACGGGAAACTGTGGAGCAGCGGCACCGCCGACCGGGTCCGCACAGGCCGGCTGCGACGCGATCCCCGCTGCACGCTCTACATCCACGACCCGGCCTTCGCCTTCCTGGTGCTGGAGACGACCGTCACGATCCTCGACGGGCCCGACGCACCGGCCCTCAGCCTGGCCCTGTTCCGCCGCATGCAGGACAAGCCGAGCGGCCCGCTCAGCTGGTTCGGCGGCGACCTCGAAGAGGCCGAGTTCCTGGAGCGGATGTCAGCCGAGCAGCGGCTGATCTACGA
>JAICYE010000523.1 GCA_025934385.1 Acidimicrobiia bacterium
CCGAGCGGATGGCCGCCGCCGAGGCGGGTGGGTCGGCGAAGGCGCGGGAGAAGCAGCATGCGGCGGGCCGGTTGTTGGTGCGGGAGCGGTTGGCGCTGCTGCTCGACGATGTGCCCGACTTCGAGGACGGGCTGTTGGCCCGGTCCGAGGAGGGCCTGGCCGGCGACGCGGTGGTCACCGTCATCGGGCAGGTCGACGGCCGCCCGGTCGCGGTCATCGCCAACGACTTCACCGTCAAGGCCGGCACCTGGGGGCGGCGCACGTTCGAGAAGATCACGTTGCTGCAGGAGCGGGCCGACGCCGTCGGGATGCCGGTCGTCTATCTCGTCGACGCCGCCGGCGCCCGGATCGACGAGCAGTTCGACAGCTACGCCGGCCGCCACGCCTGGGGCAACATCTTCACCAACCTGGT
Source organism: Acidimicrobiia bacterium (assembly GCA_025934385.1). The sequence goes on from JAICYE010000523.1 coordinate 413, forward strand.
GCGGTTCTCCGGCCGGGTGCCGCAGGTCTGCGTGCTGTTCGGCCCGTCGCCGGCCGGGTCGGCCTACGTGCCGGCGCTCTGCGACGTCGTGATCATGGTGCGGGGCCACGCCACCGCCTATCTCGGCTCGCCCCGGCTGGCCGAGATGGTGACCGGCGAACGGGTCACGATGGAGGAGATGGGCGGCGCCGAGATGCACTGCTCCACCTCGGGCCTCGGCGACGTCCTCGTCGACGACGACGCCGAGGCCATCGCCGCCGTCCGGGTGTGGCTGTCGTACCTGCCGTCGTCGTGGCGGGAGCCACCGCCGGTCACGAACGCGCTGCCGCCGGCGCCGCCCGTCCGGCCGCTGGAGGAGATCGTGCCGCTGCGGGAGGACGTCCCCTTCGACGTCAACGAGCTCGTCGAGGCCATCGTCGACGAGGCGACGTTCTTCCCCTACAAGGAGCTCTTCGCCCCCGAGCTGGTCTGCGGCTTCGCCCGGCTCGGCGGCCGGCCGGTCGGGATCCTGGCCAACCAGTCGCTGCACAAGGCCGGCGTCCTGTTCACCGACAGCTCCGACAAGGCCGCCCGCTTCATCTGGATCGCCAATGCCTTCAATGTCCCGCTGCTGTTCCTGGCCGACAACGCCGGCTACATGATCGGCGCCGACGTGGAGCGGGGCGGGATCATCCGCCACGGCGCCAAGATGCTCTTCGCCGTGTGCCAGGCGACCGTGCCCCGCATCTCGGTCATCGTCCGCAAGGCCTACGGCGGCGGGTACCTGGCCATGTCGGGCAGCCCCACCGACCCCGACGCCGTGCTGGCCCTGCCGACGGCCAAGGTGGCGCTGATGGGCCCGGCGGCGGCGGTCAACGCCGTCCACTACAACCGGATCGTCGCCATCGAGGACGAGGCGGAGCGGGCGGCCTGGGTCGAGGAGCAGCGGGCGGCCTACGAGGCCGACATCGACGTCTTCAAAGTGGCGTCGGAGAACGCCTTCGAGGCCGTCGTCCCCGTCGCCCGCCTCCGCCACGAGCTCATCGCCCGCTTCGCCGCCTACCGCCGCCGCCCGGCCGAGCCGGCCCCGCGGCGCAACGGCGTCTATCCCGTCTGAGCCGGGGCCGGGGGCGCCGGCGGGCCCGGCCCCGGCTAGGCGCTGTCGGCGGTGGTCGAGGCGGCCTCGGCCCGCAGGACGGCGTGGCAGGAGCAGTTGCACTCCAGGCGGGGGCGGTGCTCGTTGCTGTCCTGGAGGATGAAGCAGCAGCGGCCGTGGTGGCCGGTCTCACACCAACCCGAGCTGATTCCTCGCTTCATCCGAACCCTCCACTGCGGTCGCCCGAGGCACAGAGAACCCGTCCATCGTGCCTGCCGGAACGGCCGCGGTGGTGGATTTCCCGGCTGGAGACGTCGCCGTACAGACGACCTGGGCGTAGAGCCACAGGAGGACGCCGCAGAGGACGTCGGTGCCGAGCGTGCCGAGGAAGGTGGCGGTCGAATTCGTCGTGGTCCCCACCGTCAGGTAGGCGAACATCGCCCCGGCGGTGTGGACCCCGAGGAAGATCGGCGGCATCAGCGGCACGATCAGGAACTGGCGCCGCTCGGGGAGGATCTTGAGCAGGAACGACAGGGCCACGGCGGTGGCGATCAGGCCGTGCCCGTTCACGACGCCCCACCAGATCGGGAACTTGCCG
>JAICYE010000318.1 GCA_025934385.1 Acidimicrobiia bacterium
CGGTTGCGCTGACGCCCGGCCCTGAGCCGGGTGGCGCCGCCCAGGCGCCTGACAATGCCGGGTTGTTAGGGCTGGGCGCCGTCGGGCGGCACGCAGGCCACGATCTGCATGCTGCCGACGCAGACGCCGCTGTGGTCCTGGGCCGGTACCGGCGGACGGGCGGCCACGACCAGGCCGGCCACGAGGGCCAGGGCTGGGACCACCGCCACGAACCGGCGCATCGCACGCTCCATCGTCCCCTCCTTCGTCGGAGGCGGGTGCGGCTCGAATCCTAACCTGTAACCGTCCGTTGCCAAAGTCACCGGTGGTACGGCCACAAAACCGGTGGCGTGGGTTTGCCCGGGCCGGCCGTAACGTTTACGTTCGTTCACCGCTGACGGACGACACGACGGCCGGCGAAGGGATGGCTGCATGGGGCGGGTGACCATGGCGCGAGGCGAGCGGCGGGAACGGATCCTGGCCTCGGCCACGTCGCTGTTCGAAGAGAACGGATTCCACGGCGCCGGCATCGACGACATCGCCGCCGCCGCCGGCGTCACCGGGCCGGCCATCTACCGGCACTTCAAGAACAAGGACGCCGTGCTGGTGGCCCTGTTCGAACGGCTGGCCGAGCGCCTCGGCGCCATCCTCGAGAAGGTCGCCGCCGAGGCCGGCGCCGACGCCTCCAACGAGCACCGGTCGGCGCTGGAGATGCTGGTGCGGCTCCACGTCCGGCTGGCCTTCGAGGAGCGGGCGCTCATCGTCGTCTACATCTCCGAGGAGCGGAACCTCCCCGAGGCCGAGCGGCGCCGGGTGCGCCGGTTCCAGCGGGCCTACGTCGAGGCCTGGGCCGACGTGTTGCGGCCCCTTCGGCCCGACCTGTCCGACGACGAGCTCCGCACCGCCGCCCACGCCGCCATCGGCCTGCTCAACTCGACGGGCTACCGCCGCCAGGTCGGGCTGCCGCGGGCGCAGGCCGAGGAGATGCTGGCCCGCATGGCGCTCGTGGCGCTGCTGGAGGCGTGATGGCCGGCGACCCGATCGACAACGACCCGATCGACAATGACACCACGCGGCCGACCGTCTCCATCCGGGGGATCGGGTTCTCCCGGTGCCCGTCCCCCGAGGCGCTGAACCTCACCGAGCTCGTGTTCGAGGCCAGCCGGGCGGCGCTGGACGACGCCGGGCTCAGCCGGGCCGACATCGACGGCGTCTGCCTCGGCGCCTCCGACCAGCTCGACGGCCGGGCCATCTCCTCCATGCAGCTGGCCGGGCCGGCCGGCGGCTACCTCAAGGACGAGATCAAGCTGGGCGACGACGGCTCCCTGGCCTTCGCCATGGCCGTGCTGCGCATCGAGGCCGGCGCCGACCGCCGGGTACTGGCCGTGTCGTGGACCAAGGAGTCGGAGTCGTCGCTGCCGATGGCGCTCGGGGTCAACGCCGAACCCGTCTACACCCGGCCGGCCGGGCTGCACCCGCTGGTGGCCGAGGCGGCGGTGACGGCCTCGTTCCTCGACCGGGCCGGCCTGCCGGCGCCGGCCGGCGCCGCCGCCGACTTCTACTGCTGGCCGCTGCGCCACGACGACTTCCCGCCCACCACCGACGCCGCCGTGGCCCTCGTGCTCACCGAGGGGCCGGGGCCGGTGGAGGTGGCCGGGCTGGCCTGGGGCACGGAGGTGCCCGACCCGACGGCCCGCCGGCTGACGCCCGAAGCGGCGGTGGCGGCCGTGGCGGCCCGGGCATCGGCCGAGGCCGGGATCGTCATCGACGGCTCGGTGGTCATCGAGACGACCGATCGCACGCCCTACCGGCTGGCCATGACGCTGGCCGGGCTCGGGTTGGGCCCGGAGACGGTGGCGCCGGCCCACGTCAACCCGTCCGGCGGACTGCGGGCCTCGAACCCCGTCTACGCCGCCGGCCTGGAACGGGTGGCCCACGCCGCCCTGGCGGTGCGGAACGGCGCGCCGGTGGCGGTGGCCCACTCGTCCTACGGCTACGCCGGCCAGGGCCAGCTCGTCACGGTCCTGCGGTCCGGCGCCGGGGCCGGCGGCGGAGGAGCACGATGAGCGCCCGGCCCGCCGCCGTCGTCGGCGTGGGCATGTCGAAGTTCCAGACCCGGCGCGACGACCTCGACCTCGTCGGGCTCTACCAGGAGGGCGCCACCCTCGCCCTGGCCGACGCCGGCCTCGACATGGCCGACATCGACATGGTCGTGCTGGCCCAGTCGCCCGATCCCCTCCACGGCATCGGCCACCCCGAGCAGACCGCCGCCGGCGCCCTCGGCCTCCACGGCCGCCCGCTGGTCCGGGTCAACACCGGCGGCGCCACCGGCGCCTCGGCGGTGCAGGCCGGCTGGTGGGCGGTGGCCTCGGGCCGCTCCGAGGCCTGCCTCGTGCTCGGGGCCGAGAAGATGGGCGACGCCACCCGGGGCGCCCAGGAGGTCCTCAACAAGATCTGGGACCCGGCCTACGAGTCGGCCCTGCCGCTCAACACGATCGTGATGTGCGCCATGCAGGCCATCCGCTACATGGACCGCCACGGCGCCACCGAGGAGCACTTCGCACTCTCCGCCGCCCGGATGCGGACCGAGGGCGCCCGCAACGAGCACGCCCACCTCCGCACGCCGATGACCGTCGACGCCGTGCTGGGCACGCCCTATCTCGCCTACCCCACCCGGCTGGCCATGGCCTGCCCCCGCACCACCGGCGCCTGCGCCATGGTGCTCGTGGGCGGCGACCTGGCCCGCCGGCTGTCGGCCCCCAAGGCCTGGGTCCGGGGCTTCGCCGCCCGGGCCAACACCTACTTCATGGGCGACAAGATGGGCGACTGCGGGCTCAACGACCACGGCTTCTACCACGACCTCCACCTGGCGGCGGCGTCGGCCTACGCCATGGCCGGTGTCACCCGCCCGGCGGAGCAGATCCGCCTCGTCGAGCCCTACATCCCGTTCTCCGTCATGGAGCCGGCCGAGCTCGAGGCCCTCGGGGTGTGCGGGCCGGGCGAGGCGCCGAAGCTGGCGGAGATGGGCCACTGGGACCACGACGGCCCGATGCCGTGCTGCCCGTCGGGCGGGGTGTTGTGCGCCAACCCGATCAGCATCAGCGCCATGGCCCGCGTCGCCGAGGCCGCCCAGCAGGTGCGGCAGCGGTGCGGCGCCCACCAGGTCGAGGGCGTGCACACGGCCCTCGGCGCCGGGGCCGGGGGCTCCGTGCAGTTCTTCACGGTGGGGATCTTCTCGACCGACCCCGACGAGGATTGCCGGAGGTATCCGTGAGCACCGCCGCAGGCAACGGTGAGCGGGTCGGCGACGTCCTCCTCGTCGAGGACGGCCCGGTCCTCCGGGCCACCATCGACCGGCCCGACGCCCGCAACGCCATCAGCCCATCGGTGGTGGACGGACTGGAGGCCGCCGTCCGCCGGGCCCGCGACGTCGACGCCCGGGTGCTCGTCCTCCGGGGGACGGGCGGGACGTTCTGCGCCGGCGCCGATCTCGGCTTCGTCCTGTCGACGATCGACCAGCCCGGGGCGATGGAGTCCGGCGGCGCCTTCGCCTCGGTCATCGAGCGGCTCAACACGGTGTTGTGCGAGATCGAGGCGGCGCCGTTCGCCTCGGTGGCCGTGGTCGAGGGCTTCGCCCTGGCCGGCGGCTGCGAGATCCTGCTCGCCTGCGATGTCGTGGTGGCCGACGAGGCGGCCCGCATCGGCGACCGTCACCTCGAGCTCGGGCTGCTGCCCGGCGGCGGCGGCTCCGTCCGGCTGTACCGGGCGATCTCCCCCGCCCGGGCCCGGTGGCTGCTGCTGTCGGGCGAGATGATCTCCGGCCGGGAGGCGGCGGACTGGGGGCTCGTGACCCGGGCCGTCCCCCGCGGCGAGCTCGGC
>JAICYE010000257.1 GCA_025934385.1 Acidimicrobiia bacterium
CGTTCGTCGTCGGCCACCACCTCGCCCTTGATCGCGACGCACCGCGCGACGCGTGCCTCGAGGTCGAGGGCACCGAGATCGTCGCCCGTGAGGAAGTGGTACTTCGCCATCTCGCCGAGACCGCACCGCTGCTCGCGCGGCGGGAGGGTGGCCAAGGTCTCGGTGTCGCACAGCACGGCGGACGGCTGCCAGAACGCGCCGACGAGGTTCTTGCCCTCCGGCAGGTTCACGCCGGTCTTGCCGCCGATGGCCGCGTCCACCTGGGCCAGCAGCGTGGTCGGGGCCTGGAGGCAGGCGACGCCCCGGTGGTAGGCGGCGGCCGTGAACCCGGCGGTGTCGCCGACCACGCCGCCGCCGAGGGCCACGACGGCGTCGCCGCGCAGGAGGCCCCAGGCGGTGAAGCGGCGGCAGAGCGACTCCACCGTGGCCAGGCTCTTGGCCTCCTCGCCGTCGTCCATCAGGAAGACGTCGGCGATGGCGCCGCGCTGGCGGAGGACGGCCAGCACCGGATCGGCGTACCGGTCGGCGATGGCCGTCTGGCTCACGACCGCCACCCGGGCCCGGCCGTCGAGCGCGGTGTCGGCCCGGCCGAGGACTGCCGTCCCCACCACGATGTCGTAGCTGCGGGGGCCGAGCTCGACCCGGATCGTGTGTTCGGGAGCAGCCGCGGCGGTCATCCGGGGGCCCAGCCGGTGGCGACGAGGACGGCGGTGGCCGCCTGGCCCGGAGAGCGGCCCGCGGTGTCGACGAGGACGTGGGCCGCCGCCCGGTAGGCCTCCTCCCGCTGCTGAGCCAGCTCGTCGAGCACCACCTCCGGCGGCCGCCCCTGGTCGAGCAGCGGACGGGCGGTGCCGCCGGAACGGCGCATCGAGCCCGACACCCGCCGCACCAGCTCCCGGGCCGGCGCCTGGAGCCACACCACCAGGGCCAGCTCCCGGGCCAGGCCCCGGTTGGCCGGCTCCAGGACGGCGCCGCCGCCGAAGGCGATGACGGCGAAGGGCTCGGACTCCAGCGCCCGACGGACGGCGGCGTTCTCCAGCACCCGGAAGGCCGGCTCGCCCTCGGCGGCGAAGATCTCGGCCACCGTGCAGCCGGCCTCCTCCTCCACCAGCTTGTCGGTGTCGAGGAGCTGACGGCCGAGGCGCAGGGCCACCCGGCGGCCGACCGAGCTCTTGCCCACGCCCATCATCCCGATGAGCACGAGGTGGCGCCGGTCATCCATGAGATGCCGCGACCGTCACGGGCTGCGCAGCTGGTCGAGGTAGCCGCGGTGGTTGCGGAGCAGCTCGGGGAGCGAGTCGCCGCCGAACTTGCGCAGCGCCTCGCCGGCCAGCACCAGCGCCACCATCGTCTCGGCCACGACGCCGGCGGCGGGCACGGCGGTGACGTCGGTCCGCTCCTTGAAGGAGACGGTCTCCTCCTTGGTTTCGGTGTCGACCGTCCGCAGGACCGGGCGGTTGAGGCTGGCCAGCGGCTTCATGGCCACCCGGGCGACCAGCAGCGCGCCGGTGGTCATGCCGCCCTCGGTGCCGCCGGCCCGGTCGCTGGCCCGCTGGTACGTGGCCGAGCCCGGTTCCCAGAGGATCTCGTCGTGGGCGTCGCTCCCCCGCCGGCCGGCGACGTCGAACCCCTCGCCGATCTCCACCGCCTTCATGGCCTGGATGCTCATCAGCGCCTGGGCCAGGAGGCCGTCGATCTTGCGGTCCCAGTGGACGTGGGAGCCGAGCCCGGGCGGGACCCCGTAGCCGAGGACCTCGACGGTCCCGCCGAGGGAGTCGCCGGCCTTGGCCGCCTCCTTGATCTCGGTGATCATCGCCTGCTCCGAGGTGGGGTCGAAACAGCGGACCTCGGAGGCGTCGACCGACTCGAGGTCGGCCGGGGTGGGCCGCCGCAGCCCGGGGCCCGGGGTGTCCCCGGAGACGCCGGCGGCCCGGGCCGACCCGATCTGGATCACGTGCGACAGCACCGACATCCCGAGGTGGGAGAGCAGCGCCTTGGCCAGCGTGCCGGCCGCCACCCGGGCGGCGGTCTCCCGGGCCGACGCCCGCTCGAGGACATCGCGGGCATCGTCGAAGCCGTACTTCTGCATGCCGGCCAGGTCGGCGTGGCCGGGGCGGGGCTGGCGCAGCGGCTTGGCGGTGGCGCCCGGGGCCGGCGACATCTCCTCGGTCCACTTCGGCCATTCGGTGTTGCGGATCACGATGCCGACCGGCGAGCCGATGGTGCGGCCGTGGCGGACCCCGGCCAGGAACTCGACGTCGTCGCGCTCGAACCGCATCCGGGGGCCCCGGCCGTAACCGAGCCGGCGGCGGGCGAGCTCGTCGGCGACCGCCTCGATCGTGATCGGCAGCCCGGCCGGGAGGCCCTCGACGATGACGACGAGCGCCTGGCCGTGGGACTCCCCGGCGGTGAGGTAGCGCAACACGGAGCCAGGCTACCGGCGCCGTCCGCCGGGGCCCGGGCCGGGCCCCGCCGTCAGTGGGCGGTGCTACCGGACGCCGGGCCCTGGGACACGAGCGGGACGAACGGATCCCGGGGCGGCGGGCCGGCCGGCGAGGCCGGCACGGTCGTCGTCGTGATCGCCGGGCGGGCGGCCGGAGCGGAGCCGGCGGTCGACGGGCCACCATCGGCGGGCGGGCGGGCGGCGGCGCTTCCGCCCTTCACCACGCCGGCCTGGGCCGCCGGCGGACGGGCGGGCGTCGCCGCCTGTCCGCCGTTGCTGAGGAAGAACGCCGCCAGCGCCAGCGCCGGGGCGGCCAGGCCGCCGGCCACCATGAGGAAGATCCGGAGGGCGCCCCGCCCGGCCGGCCGCGCCTCGACCGGCGGTGCGGCCACCGCCGCCTCGGGGGCTCGTTCGTCGCTCATCAGCCACCTGCCTTGGCGAGCGCCGTCACCGGCGCGGTCGGTGCCGTCGCCGGTTTGGCCGACGCCGCCGGGGCGGCGGCGAACATCCGGGCCTTGATATCGGCCTCGAGCTTCGGCGAACCGCCGGCGGTGTCGACCACCGCCAGCGAGATGTTGTCGACGACCACGAGCCGGTCGAGCGACTCGAGGCGGTGGAGGTAGTCGAAGATCTCGTCGAACGTCCCGCCGACCTTGATCGACAGCGAGATGCCGACCGGGGCGCCGGCGGTGGCCGGGCCCGGGGGTGACGGGGTCAGCGACGTCCAGTCCACCTGGGCGGCGGAGGCGGTGTCGTTGAGGGCGACGATGGCGCCGGCCTCGTCGGCGCCGGGGGGTACCAGCCGGCCGAGGCGGGCCAGCTCCGCCTCCCGCCCCTCGGTGTCGGCGGCCAGCGTGCGGAGCTGGGCCAGGTTCTGGCGGAGCCCGTCCTCGGCGGTGCGGGCGGCCGCCAGATCCTTGCTGATCGAGGCCTGCGCCCGGCTGCGGGGGGTGAGCAGCAGCGCGTTCCAGCCGTAGAGGACGACGACGGCGCCGAGTACCGCCAGGGCGGTCACCGCCCGGGTGGAGGAGCGGGCGCCGCCCTTCGGCTTCCGGCGACCGGCCATCACCGCCCCGCCTTCGCCAGCTCGGCCGGCCGGTCGGACCGGGCGGCCGGGGTGAGCGTCGCCGTCGAGCTGAAGTTCACGACGGTGCGGGAGCCGAGGGCCGTCTGGGTCAGCGACCCGACCGACAGGTTCGACACCGCCGGGTCGGCGGCGACCTGGCGGAGCCAGTCGGCCACCGCCGGGTAGTCGAGGCCGACGCCGGTGATCTGCAGTGTCCCCACGCCGGCCGCCGGCGCCGCCGTCGAGGCCGAGGCGACCGTCGCCTTGGCCCCCGGCGAGGCGGTCTGGACCTGCAGCGACTGCAGCCACACGGTCGAGGGCATCGACCGGACGAGGGTGTCGAGGAACCGGGTCCACGACACGTCGCCGGTCAGGGCGGCCTGCACCCGCTTACGGCCGGCGTCGAGTTCGGAGCTCAGCTGACGGAGCGGGTCGTACTGGGCCAGCTCGGTCTGGACCTTGGCGTTGACCTTCTGCTGGGCGGCGAGGCGGCTCCGCTCGCTGCGCAGCGTCAGTACCGACCGGGTGGTGAGTCCGCCGAGGACGACGAGGAGGACGGCGGCGGCCACCGCCAGCCGGCGGGCCACGTCGCCGGTGAGACGGAACGACCGCTTGAGCGGCGGGCACAGGTCGATCCGCCACCCGCCCTCGGTGGCGCCGAGGGCCAGGCCGGCGGCCACCGTGAGGTCGCCGCTGATTGTGGCGGCTCCCGCCGCCTCTGTCGGGGGGACACCCCCCATCCCCCGGGCGCCGACGCCGGCGGCCGCTTCCGGCGGTTCGAGCCCGCGGACGGCGCCCCACTCGACCGGTGCCCCGACCAGAAGGCCGAGGCGGCCGGCGATGTCGCCGGCCCGGGCGCCGCCGCCGGTGAGCACGATCCGCCGCAGCGGTCGCTCGGACTGCGCCATCCAGTAGGCCAGCGAGCTCTGGACCTCGCCGAGGATCCCGGCCAGGCGCAGCTCCACCACCCGGGCCGCCCGGCGGGCGAGGTCGCCTTCGGGGCCGTCAGCGCCGAGGCTTTCGAACGCGCTGCC
>JAICYE010000260.1 GCA_025934385.1 Acidimicrobiia bacterium
ATTCCTCGGCCAGCAGCCCCACGAGGAGGTGCTCGGTGCCGATGGCGCCGTGGCGGAGTTTCTGGGCGGAGTCGCGGGCGAGCACGATCGCCCGCCGGGCGCCGGGATTGAAGCGGGTGAACAGCCCCGGGCGGCCGGGCTCGCCCCGCCGGGTCACGAGCTGCGACAGCAGCCGGCGGGCCACGGAATCGGCGGGGGTGTGCCGCTGCTGCGCGGCCTGCTTGGACACGCCGAGCACGCCGCCGATCTGGCTCCAGGAGCAGCCGGCCTGGCGGGCCTCGGTGACGAAGTGGTCGAGGACCGCCTCGGTCACGCTCTCCAGCTCGTCCCGCGCCCGGGCGGCGGCGGCCAGGACGGCCAACGGTTCGTCGGTGGCGGCGCTGACCCGGATGGAGGCGATCAGCGCATCAAGGTTGGGTATCTCGTTCATGCGTCAATTTTTGCTTGACGGTCCCCACACGTCAAGCAAAAATTGACGCCGTCGCCACCCGGCTGATCGAATAGCGCCCATGAGCGAGGCCGGGCGGCGGGCGAGGTTGGAGCGGGTCCGGGCGGCGATGGACCGGCTGGGGCTCGACGCCGTCATCCTCCGCCGGCCGGAGAACTTCGCCTGGTACACCGGCGGCGCCGACAACCGGGTCGACCACGCCTCGCCGGCCGGGGTGGCGGCCATCGTCGTCACCCGCCATGGCGACCACGTGCTCACCGACAACATCGAGGCCCCCCGGCTGCGGGAGGAGCAGACGCCGGGCTTCGACATCGTCGAGTACGAGTGGCACGCCGGCCCCGGCGAGCGGGCGGCCCAGCTGGCCGGCAGCGCCGCCGTCGGGGCCGACGTCCCCGGCCCGGCCGAGGTCGACGTCGACGGCATCATGGCGCCCCTCCGCTACCGGCTCGACGACGACGCCGTCGAGCGCTACCGGGCGGTCGGCGCCGACGCCGTCTCGGCCGTGGACGCCGCCTGCGCCGCCCTGGCTCCGGAGATGACCGAGACCGAGGCGGCCGGGGCGGTGACCGCCGCCTGCCGGGCGGCGGGGCTGTTCACCCCGGCGCTGATGGTCGGCGGGGCGGCCCGGCTCCCCCGCTACCGTCACCCGATCCCGGCCGGGGCCCCCCTCGGCGACCGGGCCCTCGTCGTCGTCTGCGCCGAGCGGGGCGGGCTGTACGCCAACCTGTCCCGGTTCGTGCACTTCGAGCCGCCCGACGCCGGGCTGGCGGCCAAACTCGAGGCGTGCCAAGGGATCCTGGCCCAACTCCGGGCCGCCACCGAGCCCGGCCGCACCCTCGGCGACGTCTTCGACGACTGCCGCCGGTTCTACGCCGAGGCCGGGGTCCCCGACGGCTGGCGCCACCATCACCAGGGCGGCCTCACCGGCTACCGCTCCCGGGAGGTGATCGCCGCCCCCGGCCTGGCGGTGCAGATCACCGAGGGGCAGGCCTTCGCCTGGAACCCCTCGCTGCCCGGGGCCAAGGCCGAGGAGACGTTCCTGCTCAGCCCCTCCGGCGCCGACGTGCTCTGCGCCTGAGCCCGCCGCCCACTCCCCCGAGGACGACGAGCGCCCCGAGGGCGGCGGCGACGGCCACCGGCGCCCTGCCGGGGCCGCTGGAGCGCCGGGCGGCGGCCTCCGACGCCGGGAGGCCCTGGTCGGAGGCGACGGAACCGAGCACCGGGGCGGCGGGGTTCAGCGCCGGCGGTGCCTCGGGGACGGCCGGGGCGCCGATCAGCGCCGTGTTCGGAGTGGCCATGGCGACGCTGGTGGTGGAGCTGGTGGCCAGCGGCCGGGTCGTCGACGTGGTCTCCGGCGCCGTCGTGGAGGTGGCGAGCGAGGTCGACGACGTCGTGGCCGCGGCGCTCACCGGGACCGGCCGGGTCGTCGTGGCCGTGGTGGACGGCGCCGACGGGTCGACGACCACGATCACCCCCTGCATCCCCCGGTTGCCGTGCACCCGGCAGTAGTAGGGGTAGGTGCCCGGCGCCCGGAAGCGCCAGCGGAACTCGTCGCCGTAGCCCATGAGGCCCCGGTCGCTGGAGTCGAAGCTGCCGTCGCGGGCGGTGACGGTGTGCCCGTCGTCCTCGGCCTCCCACACCACGGTGTCGCCGACGGAAACCTGCAGCCGCGCCGGGGTGAACTGCAGGTTGGCCATGACCACCCGGGCGGAGGACGCCGTCGCCGGGCGCGCCGCCACCGGCCCCGTCAGGGCCCCGACCAGCACCAACGCCGGCACGACGCGCCAAAGCCGCCCGCTCATCGAGACCGTTCTACCCGAGAGCGACCCGAATCTCACGGCAGGTCCCCCGCCGGAGGCCCGCCGGACCGTACCCTCGAAGGGAGTTGATGCGTCCGACGTCGAATGTTTGTGGCAGTCGCCCTGCGGGGACACCCCGCACCCCGGGGGACCCGTCCCCCATCGGGAGGACCCACACGTGACCACGACGGAACCCCGGCACCCCGGCCTGCCAGACTCCGGTCGAGCGGAGGGAGGTGTCGGCACGACCGTCGTCCTCGACACCTGCGTCCTCCTCGCCGACCCCGACTCGCTCTACGCCTTCGGGGACGCCGACATCGTCATCCCGCTGACGGTCATCGAGGAGCTCGACGGGCACAAGAGCCGGCTCGACGACGTCGGCCGGGCCGCCCGGACGGTCGTGCGGGACCTGGAGCGGCTCCGGGTGGAGAGTGGCGGTGACTTCCGGGAGCCGGTCGCCCTCCCCACCGGCGGGACGCTGCGGGTGGCCATCAACGGTCTCGTCCTCGAGACGATCGCCGCCCACGGGCTCAATCCCGACAAGGCCGACAACCGGATCCTGGCCGCCGCCCTCGGGCTCACCCGGGAGGGCGCCGGCCGCGTCAAGATCGTGTCGGCCGACGCCGCCCTGCGCATCAAGGCCTCCCAACTCGGCCTGGCCGCCGAGGACTACCACCGGGCCAGCAAGGGCCGCGACGCCCTCGCCGTGCGGGGCTGGCACCGCGTCGAGACCAACCGCGAGATGATCGACGCCCTCTACGCCACCGGCGCCGTGGCCATCCCGGCCGCCTTCGACGGGATGGTGACCAACGAGTACGTCGTCCTCTCCGCCGGATCGTCGTCGGCCCTGGCCCGGGTCTTCGGCGAGCGCCTCCACCTCGTCGAGCGCCGCCGGCAGGTATGGGGCCTCACCGCCCGGTCCAAGGAGCAGATCTTCGCCCTCGACCTGCTGATGGACCCCGACGTGTCCGTCGTGGCCTTATCGGGCTTCGCCGGGACGGGCAAGACGATCCTGGCCCTCGCCGCCGGCCTCGAGCAGGTGATGGAGCCCGGCGTCGACCGCCGCTCCCGCTACGACAAGCTGGCCATCTACCGGCCCGTGGTGGCCCACGGCAAGGCCGACCTCGGCTTCCTGCCGGGCGGCCTCGAGGAGAAGCTCGAGCCGTGGATGGCGGCCATCCTCGACAACGTGACGGCCCTCACCGAACACCGGTCCTACGCCGACGCCCGCAAGGTGGTCGACGAGATGGTGGCCCAGGGCCGCCTGTCGCTGGAGTCGGTGACCTTCCTGCGGGGCCGGTCGCTGCAGAACCAGTTCGTCATCGTCGACGAGGCCCAGAACCTCGAGGTGCCGACGCTGAAGACGCTGCTGACCCGGGTGGCGGACGGCACGAAGATCGTCTTCACCGGTGACCTGGCCCAGATCGACACGCCCTACGTGTCGGCCCACAACAACGCCCTGGCCGTGCTCATGGAGGCGTTCGCCGGCCAGGAGTGCTTCGGCGGCGTCACGCTGTGCAAGGGCGAGCGCTCCCGCGTCGCCGATCTCGCCGCCGACCTCCTCTGAGCGTGCCGATCTCTGAGCGTGACCGGGCGCCCCTCCGGGTACACCGGGGGCATGGGCAAAGTGACCGGAAAGATCACCGAGTTCCTCGGCCAATGGACAAACGACCGCGACACCGAGGCCAAGGGCCGGGCGGCGCAGGAGACGCCCGAACCGAATGACCGCAAGGTCGAGCAGGAGAAGGAGCAGGTCCGCCGGGACCACGGCGACGTGAGCGACTGACCGCTCAGGCGAGCGGGCGGCGCAGGCGGCCGTAGAGCCGCCGGGCCGGGGCCGGCAGCCGGGGGCGCGACCGGGCCCAGGCCCGCACCCGCGTCCGGAGCGGCGGCGGGTCGGGGTCGGCGTCCCGCCGCAGACGGGCGAGGTGGTCGCGCACGGCATAGGCGTCGAGCGCCGGATCGGCGGTGACCGCAGGACGGGCGGCCGCCCGCTCGGCGGACAGTTCGGCCAGACGGTCGAAGTGGTGGTCGATCCGCGCCTGTAGCGCCGGCAGGAGCCCGACCGGGGCGGGCTCGGCGGCGGCTCGCAGCGCCTTCGGGATGTCGCCGGCGTGGTGGACGACGAGCCGCTCGAGGCCGGTCAGGTCGCCAAAGCCGTCGAGCTTGGCGTCGCCGAAGAGGTGGAGCAGCACGAACGGGCGGCCGTAGACCAGGGCGGTGATGGCGCCGTGCAGCGAACTGCCGAGGAACAGCGCCCCGCCGGC
>JAICYE010000131.1 GCA_025934385.1 Acidimicrobiia bacterium
CGGTCCGGGCCGGGCGGCACGACGGCGGCGGGCGAAGCGGCCCGGAGCAACGGCAGCCTGGGGCCCGCGAAGCGCCAAGCCGCCCACTGCGTGAGGGACACGATCTCCGCCGTCGGCCCCGCCGACACCGCCGCCAGCAGCGGGCGGAGCTTGTCGGGGGGCGCCTCGGACACGACGCCGTCGGCCATCACCCAGCCCCGCACCCGGCGGCCGCCCAGGTTGACGCGCACGATCGTGCCGACGCCGACGATCCCCGCCAGAGGCTCCGGCACCGAGTAGTCGAAGAATCGTTCGACGGCCAGTACGTCGACGGCGACCCGGCACCCCCGGGTCGCCGTCGAAAGCACGGCTGAAGGATACGGGAGCGTCAGGCGCCGGCGGCGGAGCGGAGGTCGGCGGCGATGTCGTCGACCTGCTCCCAGGTGAACTCCTTGTCAGGCCGGCCGAAGTGCCCGTAGGACGCCGTCTTGCGGTAGATCGGCCGCCGCAGGTCGAGCCGGTCGATGATGGCCGCCGGGCGCAGGTCGAAGTAGTCCAGGATCAGGCCCGGCAGCTTCTCGGGGTCGACCTGGGCGGTGCCGAAGGTCTCGACGAGGACCGAAACCGGCCGGGCCTTGCCGATGGCGTAGGCCACCTGCACCTCGCAGCGCCCGGCCAGCCCGGCGGCCACGACGGCCTTGGCCACCTGGCGGGTGGCGTAGGCGGCAGACCGGTCGACCTTCGACGGGTCCTTTCCGGAGAAGGCCCCGCCGCCGTGACGGGCCATGCCGCCGTAGGTGTCGACGATGATCTTGCGGCCGGTCAGCCCGGTGTCGGCGTGGGGTCCGCCGAGCTCGAACGTGCCCGTCGGGTTGCAGAGGAGCGTGAAGTCGTCGTCGGCGAACTGCGGCGGCAGCAGCGGCCGGATGACGTGGTCCCGGAGGTCGGGCTTGAGCAGCGTCTCCAGGTCGATGCCCGGCTGATGCTGGGTCGAGATGAGCACGGTGTCGAGGCGGACGGGGCGGTTGCCCTCGTACTCGATCGTCACCTGCGTCTTCCCGTCCGGCCGGAGGTAGGGCAGCACCCCGGCCTTGCGGACCTCCGACAGCCGGTGGGCCATCCGGTGGGCCAGCCAGATCGGCATCGGCATGAGGTCGGCCGTCTCGTCGCAGGCGTAGCCGAACATCATCCCCTGGTCGCCGGCGCCCTGGGCGTCGAGGGCGTCGTCGGCCGCGCCGGTGCGGCGCTCGATGGCGGTGTTGACGCCCTGGGCGATGTTGGGCGACTGCTCGTCGATCGACACGACGACGCCGCAGGTGTGGCCGTCGAACCCGTACGACTCCCGGTCGTAGCCGATCGAGTTGATCGTCTCCCGGGCGATCTTGGGGATCTCGACGTAGGCGGTGGTGGTGATCTCGCCGGCCACGACCACGAGGCCGGTGGTGAGCAGCGTCTCGCAGGCGACCCGACCGAGCGGGTCCTCGGCCAGGATGGCGTCGAGGATCGAGTCGCTGATCTGGTCGGCCATCTTGTCGGGGTGACCCTCGGTCACCGACTCCGACGTGAACGTCCAACGGTTGCTGCTCACGGGGCCTCCTTCGGACCTCTTTGACGCAGTTGCGGAGCCACCGTGTCCCAGATGGCATCGGCAAGTTCGATTTTGGGCATTTGTGGCAATTGGCGGGCGGTGCCGTCGGGGGCGATCAGCACGGCCCGGTTGGTCTCGACCTCGAAACCGGAGCCGGGGGCGGTGACGTCGTTGGCAACCATGAGGTCGACCCGTTTGGCCGCCATCTTGGCTGCCGCCTGCTCGACGAGCCGCTCCGTCTCTGCTGCGAATCCTACGAGGTATTGCATGAATTTTTTCCGACCAAGTTCGGCGAGGATGTCGGTCGTCGGCTCGAGGACGACCTCCGGCGGTCCCGCCGCCTTCTTGATCTTCTCCGGAGCCGACACCTTTGGGCGGAAATCGGCCACTGCGGCGGCCATGACGACCACGTCGACGCCGTCGTAGCGGCCGAGGACGGCGTCGGCCATCTCCGCCGCCGACTCCACCCGCACGACGTCGCCGACCCCGGGCGGGGCGGGCCGGTCGACGGTGGTCACGAGTACCACCTCGGCGCCCCGCCGGGCAGCGGCCTCGGCCACGGCGTAGCCCATCTTCCCCGACGACCGGTTGCCGATGAACCGGACGGGGTCGATCGCCTCCCGGGTGCCGCCGGCGGTGACCAGGACCCGTCGGCCGGCGAGGTCGCCGGTGGGACGGGCCAGGATTGCGGCCGCGGCCTCCACGATGCGGGCGGGGTCGGCCAGCCGCCCGGCGCCGACGTCCCCGCCGGCCAGGCGGCCCGACTCGGGCTCGACGATGTGCACGCCCCGGCGGCGCAGGACGGCGATGTTGTCCTGGACCGCCGGGTGCTCCCACATCTCGGTGTGCATGGCCGGGGCCACGAGGACGGGCGCCCGGGTGGCCAGGAGCGTCGCCGTCAGCAGGTCGTTGGAGATGCCGGCGGCGTAGTGGCCGAGGACGCGGGCGGTGGCCGGTGCCACCACGACGAGGTCGCAGGTCTGGCCGAGCCGGGTGTGGGGGATCGGCTCGCGGCCCTCGAACAGCGACGTGCGGGCCGGCTCCGACGCCAGGGCGGAAAACGTCAGCGGCCCGACGAAGCGGGTGGCCCCGGCGGTCAGCACGGGCATCACATGGGCGCCGGCGTCGACCAGCCGGCGGCAGATCTCGACGGCCTTGTAGGCGGCGATGCCGCCCGAGACCCCGAGGACGATCCGCCGCCCGGCCAGCCCGGGCTGTCGCCCGGAACGGGCTGTCATATCGGGGGACACCCCCGAACCCCCGGGGTGCGCTACTTGATCGACCGCTCGACGACCTCGGGCCGCTCGTAGACGATCTTGCCGACCTCGATCTCCTCCAGCGAGATCGACAGCGGCTTGCGGGACAGCGAGGTGACCTGGGGCGGCACGATCGTGCCCAGCCCCTCGCCCAGCTGGTTGAAGTAGGAGTTGATCTGGCGGGCCCGCTTGGCGGCCAGCGACACCAGCGTGAACTTGGAGTCGACCCGGTCCGTGAGGTTCTCCAGCAGCGGATGCATCAGCGACGGGCGGCGTTCCACTGGTTATGTACTCCTCGGGTTGCGGCGGGTTTCGAGGATAGCAGCGACCTGGTCGACGGCCGCCTCCAGGTCGTCGTTGACCACGACGAGGTCGAATTCGGCGGCCATCGCCTCCTCGGCGTCGGCCTTGGCCAGCCGGCGCTCGATGGTGTCGAGGGCGTCGCCGGCCCGGGTCACGAGCCGCTCCCGCTGCACCTCCCGGCTCGGCGGCCGGAGGAACACCAGCACCGCATCAGGAAAGACCTTCCGCACGGCCATCGCACCCTGCACGTCGATCTCCAGGATCACGTCGTCGCCGGCGGCGAGATGGTCCACCAGCGGCCGCTTGGGGGTCCCGTAAAAATGGCCGAAGACCTCGAACGACTCGACGAACTCGTCGTGTTCCTGCCACTTGTCGAAGGTGGCCCGGTCGAGGAAGACGTAGTCGCGGCCGTCGATCTCACCGGGGCGCGCCGGTCTCGTGGTGGCCGACACCGACAACCACAGGCGGGAGTCCCGGGCCAGGAGGCGGGCGGCGACGGTGCCCTTGCCGGCTCCGGAAGGGCCCGAGAGGACGAGGAGGACGCCCAGCGGCTACCGCTCGAAGTGCTCGAGCAGCGCCCGCCGCTGATGGGTGCCGAGGCCCCGGACGCGACGGTTCTCGCTGATCTCGAGCTCCTCCATCGTCCGCCGGGCCTTCACCTTCCCGACACCGGGGAGCGATTCCAGAACGGTGACCACCTTGAGTTTGGCGACGGCGTCGTCGGTGTCGCCCTGATTCAGTAGCTCGCCGAGGCTGATCGACCCAGCCTTCAGCTTCTCCTTCAGCTCGGCCCGCTGGCGGCGAGCGGCGGCTGCCTTCTCGAGCGCCGCCTGGCGCTGCGCGGGATCGAGCGACGGCGGGAGGGGCATAGCCTTGGGACCTCCGGAGGCGTCAACGAAACTGTGTTCGGACCCCACGCGGTGTACGGCACGGCGGCGTCGCCGCCCGGGGACCGACGAACCTGGTCAGTATAGGCAGACCCCCTGCCGCCACAACCCGTCCGTAACCGGGTTTTCATGGGAAATCGGCCCCCAGAAACGGTTTCCGCGTCACGGACGTGACAGACGAGGAGCGAGCGTGGCCGAGAGCGCGGCGGCGGCCGACTCCGGATCGGGGGCTGCGGTCACCGCCCGGCCGACCACCAGCAGGTCGGCGCCGGCGGCCATCGCCTCCGCCGGGGTGCCGATCCGGGCCTGGTCGTGGCTGGCGCCGCCGGGTAGGCGGATGCCGGGCACGACGGCGAGGAGCCGTGAGTTCTCCTTGACGGCGCGGAGTTCCCGCACCGAGCAGACGACGCCGGCGCAGCCACCGGCCACGGCGGCTTGGAGCCGGGCCGGGAAGGCGCCGGCGTCGGGATCGCTGGTGAGGACGGTGACGCCGAGCGCCACCGGCAGCTCGGCCACCCCGGCGTCGGCGGCACCGGCGGCCAGACCGTCGACCCCGGCCCGGAGCATGTCGACGCCGCCGGCGGCGTGGAGCGTGACGAAGCCGACGCCGAGGCGGCCGACCTGCCGGGCCGCCTTCTCCACCGTCGTCGGGATGTCGTGGAGTTTGAGGTCGAGGAACACCCGTCGACCGGGCGCGGCCAGCGCCTCGACGGCGGCCGGCCCGGACCCGGTGAACAGTTCCAGCCCGACCTTGACGACGCCGAACCACGGATCGAGCCGGTCGGCCAGTTCGACCGCGGCCGACAGGTCGTCGACGTCGAGCGCCAGGGCGAGCTGCTCCCGGGCGCCGGCGGGTGAAGCGCCTGCTGCTCGCACCTCGGACGCCAGCGGACGCCCGCCCACTGAACCCTCGGCGCCGGCGGCGCTTCGGCGCTGGCTCACCACTGCAACGCCCCCACGAGATCGGCGCTGCGGGCGACGCCGTGGTCGGCGCACCAGGTGGCCAGCCCGGCGACGACGTGCTCGGCGGCCCGGGGGTCGAAGAACGTCGCCGTCCCCACGCCGACGGCGCTCGCTCCGGCCAGCAGCATCTCGGCGGCGTCGACGCCGGTGCGGACACCGCCCGTCCCGATGATCGGCGTGCCGGGGAGCGCCCGGGCGACGTCGGCCACCGCCCGCAGCGCCACCGGCTTGATGGCCGGGCCCGACAGGCCGCCACCACCGGCGCCGAGCCGGGGCCGGCGGGTCTCGGCGTCGATGGCCAGGCCGAGGACGGTGTTGATCAGCGTCAGCCCGGCCGCCCCCGCCCCGACGGCGGCGGCGGCCACGGCCACCAGGTCGGTGACGTTGGGCGACAGCTTGGCGAAGACAGCGAGGGCCCGGGGGTCGGGGGGCGTCCCCCCGCCAGGGGCGGCGTGAGCCGCCACAGACAGCGGCACCTGGTCGAGGACGGCGCCGACGGCCGCCGCGGTGGCATCGGGATGGGCGGCGAACATGTGGCCGCGGTCCTCCAGATTGGGGCAGCTGACGTTGACCTCCAGCGCCGTCAGGCTCGACACCGCCGGAGCGAGGGCGGCGGCGGCCTTGGCGTAGTCGTCGACCGACCGGCCCCAGATCGAGACGATGACCCGGGCACCCCGGCGGAGCAGCGGCGGCAGGTCGTGCTCCAGCCAGGCCTCGACGCCGGGGTTCTGGAGGCCGACGGAGTTGAGCATGCCGGCGGTCGCCTCCCACACCCGGGGGGCGGGATTCCCCTCCCAGGGATAGACGGACAGCGACTTGGCGGTCACCGCCCCCAGGCGGGACGGGTCGCCGAGCCGGGCCACCTCGTCGCCGTGGCCGTAGGTGCCCGACGCCGCCACGATCGGGTTGGGCAGCGTGATCCGCCCGAGCCGGCAGGTCAGGTCGACGCTCATCCTTCTCTACAGCGGCAGCCGGAGCTGGGCGTCGCGGTGGTACTCCTGCAGCGAACGCACCCGGTGCTCGCCCTCGCTGCGCCATTCGGCGATGCCGGCGGCGGCGGCCAAGGCGGCGGCGATCGTGGTGAGGCAGGGCACGCCGTGGGCGCTCGCCGCCAGGCGGATGTGCGCGCCGTCGGCCCTCGGCCCCCGGCCCCGGGGCGTGTTGACGACGAGGTTGACCTTGCCCGAGGCGATGAGGTCGACGGCGTCGATGCCGACGTCGTCGCCGCGCTTGGCCACCACGCCGCCGACGGGGATGCCCTCGGCCTCACAGGCGGCGGCGGTGCCGGCGGTGGCGACGATGGTGAAGCCGAGGTCGGCGAAGCGCCGGGCGACGGTGAGGCCGCCGGGTTTGTCCCGGTCGGCCAGCGAGAGGAACACCGACCCCCGGTCGGGCAGCTTGCTACCCACGGCGGCCTGGCTCTTGGCGAAGGCCACCCCGAAGGTGCGGTCGATGCCCATGACCTCGCCGGTGGAGCGCATCTCGGGGCCGAGGA
>JAICYE010000596.1 GCA_025934385.1 Acidimicrobiia bacterium
CGTGGGGCCCCAGCCCCACGGCGCCTGAGGGCGGCCGATGGCCGCCATCACCGATGTGGCCGGCATCCGGGTCGGTCACTGGACCGGGCCCGACACCGGCGTCACCGTCGTGTGGGCGCCGGCCGGCACCGTCGGCTCCGGCGAGGTCCGGGGCGGGGCGCCGGCCACGCGCGAGACGGCGCTGCTCGAACCGGGCCGGCTGGTCGAGCGCGTCGACGCCGTGGTCCTGTCGGGCGGGTCGGCCTTCGGGCTGGCCGCCGCCGACGGCGTCGTCCGCTTCCTGGCCGAGCGGGGGCAGGGCTTCCCGACCGGCGCCGGGCCCGTCCCCATCGTGGTCGCAGCCGCGCTGTTCGACCTGCCGGTGGCCCGCACGCCCGGAGCGGAGGAGGGCTACGCCGCCGCCGTCGACGCCGCCCGGGGAGGCGCCCTGCAAACGGGCCGGATCGGCGGCGGCCGGGGCGCCACGGCCGGGAAGTGGCGGGGCCGCCGGTACGCCGTGCCGGCCGGGCTCGGCACCGCCGCCATCGCCGAGGGCGACGCCACCGTCGGGGCGCTCGTCGCCTGCAACCCGCTCGGCGACGTGATCGGGCCCGACGGCGAGGTCCTGGCCGGCGCCACCACCGCTCCGCCCGACGCCCCCGCCTTCCCGGCGCCGACGCCCTTCGAGCACACCACGCTGGTGGTGGTGGCCACCGACGCCAGGGTCGGCAAGGCCGAGTGTCTGCTGCTGGCCCAGTCGGCCCACGACGGGCTCGCCCGGGCCATCCGCCCGGCCCACACGCGCTACGACGGCGACTTCGCCGCCGTGCTGGCCACCGGAGAGGTCGACGCCCATCCCGACCGCCTGCGGGTGGCGGCGACGGAGGCGGTGGCCGCTGCGGTCCGGGCGGCCGTGCGGTAAGCTCGAATGTCTTCTTGGCCCTCTCACGGGCTTCTGACCAGCCACCGGAGGCCTCGCTGCTCTCCTTTCCGACCGGTCCCGGGCGCTCGTCGCGCCGGGTGCGGATTTCATGAAGGTCGTCAGCCGTTCCGTCGAGGAGACCCGGGCCCTGGGCGAGGAACTGGGGCGCGACGTGCTCCGGGCCGGCGATGTCGTCGTGCTGTCCGGCGAGCTCGGCACCGGGAAGACGGCGCTGGCCCAGGGCGTCGGACGGGGGCTCGGCGTCGCCGGGCCGGTGGTGAGCCCGACGTTCACGCTGGTGCGGGAGTACGAGGGGCGCATCCGCCTCTGCCACGTCGACGTCTACCGGCTCGAGCGGGTCCAGGAGTTCCACGAGCTCGGCATCGAGGAGCAGCTCGAGGAGAGTGTCACGCTGATCGAATGGGGTGAGGTGGCCGGGAGCGCCGTTCCGTCCGAGCGGCTCGAGGTACGTCTCACCGCCGGCGCCGGCCCCGACGAACGGATCATCGAGCTGGTGGCGCAGGGCGAGTCGTGGCGGCAGCGGAGTCGCCGGCTGGCCGAGCTCGTCGAGGGCCGGGCGTCGGACGAGGACCACCGGACGCCGGAGGTATAAGTGCACCGCTCCGCAAGCTCTGCTGGCGTCTCGACGGGTCTGACCGCCGCTCCACCCCACCGGAACCAGAGGTTCCGGCGGGGACCCCGGGCTGGCGGCGTCCTCCTCGTCGGCCTAGCTCCAGCTAGGCCTCCTCGTCGATCCTTGC
>JAICYE010000221.1 GCA_025934385.1 Acidimicrobiia bacterium
AGGTGGTGGCGGCCATCACGGCGTCGTCGCCGGTGCAGATGGCGACCGTCCGCCCCGGGATCCTGCCCCGGCGGGAGCCCCGGGAGGACGGCGCCGTCCTCCACCGGCTGGCCGTCCTGCCCCGGAGCAGGGTGCGCGTCCTCGGCCGGGCCCGGGACGACGACACCACCACCCTGGCCGAGGCCGCCGTCGTGGTCGGCGTCGGCGGCGGCATCGTCCCCGAGGAGTACGGGCAGCTCCAGGGGCTCCTCGACGTCCTCGGCGCCGAACTCGGCGCCACCCGCAAGGTCACCGACCGGGGGTGGCAGCCCCACGCTCGCCAGATCGGCATCACCGGCCGGTCGATCGCCCCCAACCTCTACGTCGCCGTCGCCCTCTCCGGGAAGTTCAACCACATGGTCGGCGTCCGCTCGGCGGGCACGATCCTGGCCATCAACCCCGAGCGCGAGGCGCCGGTCTTCGCCGCCGCCGACGTCGGGATCACCGCCGGCTGGCGGGACGCCGTCCCCGCCCTGGTGGCGGAGCTGCGTTCCCGCCTCTGAGCGGCGGTAGCGTGGCCGTTCGTGGGGGACGGGCCGCCGCCGCGGGCGCTGCGCATCCTGTACGTGGTCGTCGTGGTGGCCGTGTCCGTCGGCGGGCTGCTGACGATCGTCGACTGGGGCCGCCGGGGCAACGAGCTGCCCGGCGGCGGGGTGGCGGTCACCGGCCGGGTCATCGAGGAGCGGCCCGGCTTCAGCGGCGCACCGGCCATCGTCGAGGTCGCCTACCAGGCCGGCGGCAAGGAACGGCGGGCTCGGCTCCCGGTGGCCGACACCGCCGACGAGGACCCCCAGGTCATGACGTTCGAGCCCGGCGACGCCATCGCCCTTGTCGTGTCCCGGACCAACCCCGACCGGGTCCAGCAGGCGGGGTGGGACTCCGGACCGTCCGGCTCGAGCGGCCGGGGCTGGCTCCTGCTGCTGGGCGCGGCGGGGCTCCTGACACCGCTCCTGCTGCCGGGCCCCCGGCGCCGCCTCCAGGCGGCGCTCCCGGGAGCCCTGAAAACTGGCGGAGGGAGAGGGATTTGAACCCTCGAGGAGGCTTTACACCCCCTAACCGCTTAGCAGGCGGTCACCTTCGGCCTCTCGGTCATCCCTCCAAGCATACTCTGACCTGCACTTTTGCTTCGTAAGGCGACTTTTCGCGGCCTGCACACCCCGAACTGTTCCTATAATTGGACAACTTTTTCGAGGCTGTCCAAGGGGCGCGCATGGCCGAGGAGTCGACTCCGAAACGCCGGTCCAGGGGCCAGAACACGAGGGCCAGTCTAGGCGAGGGCCTCGGCGTTCACATCGGCTTGTGGGAGCGGTCGCTGCGGGCGGCCAACCGGTCTGCGAAGACTGTCCAGGTCTACCTGGAGTCGGTCCGCCAGCTGGAGCGGTTCCTGGAGGCGTCGTCCCTGCCCACGGCCCCTGCCGCTCTGCGCCGGGAGCACATCGAAGCCTGGATCGAGGACCTCCTCGGCCGGTGCAAGCCGGCCACCGCTTCGGTGCGGTTCCGCTCCGTCCAGCAGTTCTTCAAGTTCCTGGCGGAGGAGGGCGAGATCGACGCCTCGCCGATGCGGGCGATGCGCCCGCCGATCGTCCCGGAGCAGCCCGTGGCGGTGGTTTCGACCGACGAACTTGAACGCCTCATTCGCTCGGTCTCCGGCCGGGCGTTCGCCGAACGGCGGGACCTGGCCATCATCCGGCTGTTCGTCGACACCGGCATGCGCCTGTCGGAGCTGGCCGGGCTGCGGGCCGAGGACCTCGACTTCGAAGCCGACGTGGCCGGGGTGCTGGGCAAGGGCCGGCGGATGCGGGCCTGCCCGTTCGGGAACAAGACCGCCCTGTCTCTCCAGCGCTACCTCCGGGAACGGGCCCGCCGCCCCGACGTCCCGTCCGAGACGGAGGGGCCGCTCTGGCTCGGGATCCACGGCCCGATGAGCCCCCGGGGCATCGCCCAGATGGTCGGCAAGCGGGCCAAGGCCGCCGGCCTCCCCCACATCCATCCCCACCAGCTCCGCCACACCTTCGCCCACACCTTCCTCGACGCCGGCGGCTCCGAAGGCGGCCTCATGCGCCTGGCCGGCTGGCGGTCGAGGACCATGCTCGGCCGCTACGCCGCCTCCACCGCCGACCAGCGGGCCCGGGACGAGCACCGGCGGCTCGGCATCGGCGACAAGCTGGGCTGAGCCCGGGTGTCGGTGTCCCCTCTCGACCCGGGCGGCCCCGGGCTGGTGCTCAACATCGGCGGCCAAGGCGAGATCGCCTACGCCATCGACGTCAACAGCCTGATCAGCCCGACCATGGAACCAGCCCGGTTCATCCGACCCGGCCGGTTCATCGTCGGCGACGCCACCGCCCTTCCCGTTCGCGACGGCGTGGCCGATGAGGTGACCGGCAACCGGTTCCCGATGGGAGACGGCGCATTCCGGGCCGATGTCGCCGCCGAGGCGTTCCGGGTCCTGCGCGCCGGGGGCCAGTTCCGGATCTGGTCCATCACGGGCGGCGGCCGCATCTGGCTCCCCGCCCTGGCCGGAGCCGGCTTCGCCTCCACTAACCTAGAAGGTGGTCACGCACTAGGGGTGAAGCGATGACAACGGCCGAGCATCTCGAGGCGACTCCACCGACCCCGCACGTGGAGGCCGTCGCGAACTTCCTCGTCGCCGATCCTCCGCCCGTCCGGCGCCCCGACATGCCAGCGTGGGAGGAACGGGTCCGCACCGAACTGGGCGCCGCCGCGTTGCCGGCGCTCGTTGAACTCCTCGAGATCGGCTCACCGGGCGAGCAGTACGCGGCCATGGCTACCGCCCGGGTCCTGGGCGCCGAGGTCTGGGCGACCGACCGGGAGCCAAACCTGGCCTGGAAGGTGAGCCTGCCCGGCGCACGGAGGGCGAAGGTCATCCGGCCTCGCCGCCAGGCCATGCCCGGTTGATGTCGGACGCCCGCTGCTGATGCTCCCAGCCGAAACCCGTGCGACGGAGTAGACGGCGATGACGGAACAGCCGGCCGTGCGGATCACGCTGCCCGCCGACGTCGTCCAGGTCGATGAGACCGGTTACGTCTGGACGTTTCTCGACCGAGCCCCAGAACCCGAGCGGGTCGTGCCTGGCTTGCTCATCGTCGCCGGCGACGAGGAGGAGCCGTTCCTCGCTCGTGTCGTCGACATCGTGGACGGGCCCAAGGGCCGCCGGATCGTTCACATCGACGTGGTCGGCGTGCCGGAACAGGCCATCGAGGAGCTACGGCACTCCCGCCTGCTGGCCAGCTGACCCGACTTCAGAGCAGTAGCTGCAGGCGGAGGCTCGCCGACCACGGTCGTAGTGGCGACGGATTTCGGCTCGCACGGCTTCGATATGAGCCCAGTACTCCTGCTGGGAGGGGGTGAGCGGCCCGACGACGGCGTTCGGCCCGAGGTTCAGGTCGTGCTCGTAGCCCTCGTCCCACCACTCGGGACGCGGCGGCTGGGTGGCCCGAACCAGGTTGCAGATGTCGCTGTAGAGAAGGTCGTGGGTGCCATTGCGCTCGACGTCGCTCAACCACGAGGGATCCCCGCCGGCCCGCTCGGCGACTTCGTCGACGGTCATCCCGGCCCGCTCCCGGAGCGACCGCAGGTACTCGCCGCTGTGGCGGAATTCGTCCTCCTGGGCCTCGTCCATCTCAGTCACAAGTGTAGGGGCCGAGTGGACGGCCGCCCCGGAGTGGGCCGACGCGGCGCCGATCCCCGAGGGGGCGACCAAGGCCTTGAAGGTCGCCGACAGCTACGAACGTTCGGCATGATATTGCCGACATCGGCAGGCTTCTGCCGAGAGCCGAGGCGCCGGTCTTGCGGCGGTGCTGTCCTACCACTGTGCTACCATCAGCTCCGTGGCTGTGCGGAAGAAGCGCTCGATCTCGATGCCTCCGGAGCTCGACGCGGCCATCGAGGCGGCGGCGGCTCAGGCCGGGAAGACCTACAGCGCCTGGCTGGCGGAGACGGCCCGCAAGGAGTTCGCCATCGGCGCCGGCCTCACCGCCGTGGCAGAGTACGAGCGGCAGCACGGAGCCTTCACCGCGGAGGAGCTGGCCGAGGCGGAGACGTGGGCACAGTCGGCGGTGTCGCGATCGAAGCGGTCGGGGAGCCGCCAGCGCCGCTCGGCCTGATGGGGGTCACATACGACACCGGGGCCCTGGTCGCCGCCGACCGCGGCGAGCGGCGGATGTGGGCTCGGCATCGAGCGCTGCTGGCACTGCGGGAAGTCCCGACGGTGCCCGCCGCGGTGGTGGCTCAGGGCTGGCGGGGCGGCAGGCGCCAGGCGCTGCTGGCCCGACTGCTCGTCGGATGCGATGTCGAGGCCCTCGACGACGACCAGGCGCGGGCGGTGGGGACGCTGGCGGCCCGGGCCGGAACGCCGGACGTCGTCGACGCCTGTGTGGTTGAAGGAGCGCTACGCCGCCACGATCTCGTGGTCAGCTCCGACCCTGACGACCTCAAGGGGATCGCCACGGCAGCCGGTCGCCGGCTCGAAATCGAGCGGCCCTGACCCGTCACGCACCCCGGCGTCGCCTCTGGGCCGAACGGAGCTGGAGCTCCGTGAAGTAGGCCCGCCGGGCGGCGTCGGCCCGGCGGGCCCGCTCGGCCGGTGGAAGCGCTCCATCGGGGTCGACCTGGCGGTCGAAGCGGGCGGCGAAGGCGGCCCGGGCCTTCTTCGTCGTCTCCTTGGGGTCGTAGAGGGCATGGAGGCGGTAGGCGCCCATGCGGGCCCGGAGGGTCCGCTCCTCCGGCGAGAGGTTCTTGGCCGTGCGGGCCCGCCGGCGGCGATCGGAGAGGCGCTTGCACGTCCGGCACGAGCGCCAGCCTTGTCGACTGACGTAGGTGTTGTCGCCGTCGTAGGGATCCCCAGCCGGGCAGTGGGACCGAGGCAGGATCAGCGCCGCCGACTGGGGCTGATCGACCCCGGCCGCCTCGGGCTCTTCAACGACCGGACCGACGGCGCCCGCTCGCTGCGCGCCCGCC
>JAICYE010000206.1 GCA_025934385.1 Acidimicrobiia bacterium
GCGGCGGGCATGCCGGCGTCGACGAAGCCCCGCCAGAGGTGCTCGTCGACGAACGACACGCAGCGCCGGGCGACGTCGTCCATGGCCCGGGCGATCTCGGCCGCCACGTCGACCATGGCCCGGGGTGGGAAGCCCTCGGCCAGCAGCTCGAGGCCAACGTCGAGGAGGCGGGGGTTGCGGACGACGACGTCGTCGCCGTCGACCGCCGCCAGGCCCGTCTCGACGGCCCGGGCGACGGCCACCTCGTCGCCGCCGAGCAGCTCCCGGAACCGGGCAGCAGACAGGCGGCGCGGCCAGTCCTCCTGATAGGGGGCCGTGATCGCCTCCTCCAGGCCCAGCACCGAACCGAGGTCGCGCCGCTCCTCCCAGGCCTCGACCAGCTCCCGGATGGCGGCCAGCGGGTAGCCCCGACCGAGCATGCGCAGCACCAGCCGCAGCCGGCGGAGGTGGTCAGGGCCGTAGAGACCGAGCCGGCCTCTCCGCTGTGGCGGCGGCAGGAGTCCCCGGTCCTGGTAGACCCGCACGTTGCGGACGGTGGTGCCGGCCGCCCGGGCCAGTTCGTCGATGGTCAGCAGCTCGTGGTCGGGCCGGTTCATCGTTGCCGCGCTTGCCAGCTTCAGAGGTCGCCGTCGGCCACCCAGCTGCCGTGGAAGCCGAACGGCACCCGCTGGGGGAGTGCCACGGTGGCCACCGGCGGAGCGGCGAAGTCGGAGGCGTCGAGGATCACGAGATCGCTGCCGTCGCGGCCGGCGTCGTAGACGTAGGCCAGGACGTAGCCCGAGTCTTCGGCGGCGTCGTCGCCGGCCGGGACGAACACGCCTTCCCCGGGCACGCAGCCGGGGGCGAAGCGGTGCTCCTCGGCCGTCCCCGACGCCAGGTCGTACTTGACCAGCGCGGTCTCGACCGCGAACCCGTCCGGGCCCGGCCGGGTGCGGACGGCGTAGCCGAACCGGGCCGGCCGCCCGACGCAGCGCTCGTCGACCCGGGGGAACTCCACCGACCGGTCGTCGAGCGTCTCCTCCTTCACCGTGCCGGCGGCGACGTCGACGGTCCACCGGTGCAGCGTGGTCGGCTCGAAGGCGTTGCGGTCGTCGCGCCAGAGGTGCGGGTAGCGGGCGACGTCGACGACGACCCGGCCGGGCTCGGGCTCGGCGGCGTTCAGCCCATGGAACACGTAGCAGGGCTCGACGTCGACCCACACCACGTCGGCGTCACCGCCGTTGCCTCGGGGCATGATCCCCAGCCGGGCGCCGTAGTCGTCGCTCCACCGGTAGGGCATCGTCCGGGCGAAGAGCAGCGCGGGGTCGCACACCACCGGCAGGTCCATGAACACCACGGAATGTTCGGTGATGGCGAAGTCGTGGTGCATCGTCGGCCCCGGGACGGTGATCTCCTCGCTCTGCACGAGGTTCCCGGCGGCGTCGGCCCGGTGGTACGTCAGGAGCGGCGGGAACACGCCGTAACCGAAGAAGTGCAGCTCCCCGGTGACGGGGCAGCGCTTGGGGTGGGCGGTCATGGCCGTGGTCAGGCGGCCGCCGAAGTCGAACGGGCCGACGGTGTCGAGTTCCCGGGTGACCTCGGTCGGCCCCCGGTTCTCCACCAGCGCCAGGATCCGCCCGCCGTGGGCGATGACGTGGGTGTTGGCCAGCGTCACCTCGAGGTCGAGCATCCCGTCCTCGCCGGCGATGCGCCGGCCGGCCTCGAACGACTCCGTCCGCACGTAGCGGTTGCGGTACCAGGTCGCCCGTCCGCCGGACAACTCCACACCGTGGAGCATGCCTTCGCCGAAGAACCAGTGGCCGGGGTCGCCGGACAGTGGGTTCGGCCCGTTGCGGAGGTAGCGGCCGGCCAGCCCGGTCGGGATCGCGCCCTCGACGGGCAGGTCGAAGGCGGTCGTCTCGTCCCGCACCGGGGCGAAATTGCCGTCCAGATAGAACTTGGTCTCCATGGAGCATTGTTACAATGAACGTTGTCACGGTGTCAACGGTCACCGGGGGCGACGGCGGACGGCCGAGTACCGTCTCGCCGATGACCGATCCCGAGACCCCGGCGGCGGCCGGTCCGCTGCCGACCGTCGTGCGCATCGCCTGCCTCCTGCTGCTCGTGGCCGGGTTCGGGTCGGTGCTGATCAGCCTGCCGTCGCTGGCCAGACCGGAAAGCGCCCGCTGCAGCCTGAGCCGGGCCCGCATCGACGACGCCAACACCGACCACAAGACGTGGAACAACGTCGACACCGGCGGGCGCAAGGCCAGGAAGGTCCCCTGCGCCGACGCCATCCGCCTGGCCGGCCAGGTCCGCCTCGACGAGAAGGGCACGCGCACGGCCTCCGTCCCCGGCGAGGGGGCGGTGCGGGTCCAGGCGGCGCTGGCCGTCGTCCTCGGCCTCGGCCAGGGGATCAGCGCCGCGCTGCTGCTCCGGACGCTCGGCCGCCCGGCCCGCAGCGCCGCCGTGGCCTTCGCCGCCTTCGGCGTCGTCCTGCCCGTCCTCGGCGTCATCTCCTTCGTCGTGGCCATCTTCGTCGCCTACGCCCTGGTCATCAGCCCGGCCGCCAAGCAGCTCTGGCCCCGGCCCGCCTGAACCGGCGGCCCGGCGGCCCGCCCGGCCCCGGGCCGCCCAGCTGAACGCTCCGTGAGAACCGGGCCTTTCACTCGACCTCCCACGGTCTGGCATTCAGCTGCATTGAGCCGCATTTGAGGTTTGTTTGCTAGGCGGAGTGGGACCAGTTCCCAGCACACAGGAGGTCTGTTTCGTGGCACTCCGTCGCACGTCCCTGGCCATCGCCGTGACCGCCGGCCTCGCCTTCGCCGGCGTCGCCGTCGAAGCGACGGCCGCGACCGCGCCGAGCCCGAAAGCGTCGAGCAGCACCACGACGACGATGAAGAAGAAGCCGATGGCCGCGCCGACGGCCATGTCAACGACCACCACGATGCACAAGAAGACGGTGGCCCCGACGGCGATGTCGACAACGACGACGATGCACAAGAAGGCGGTGGCCCCGACGGCGATGTCGACAACGACGACGATGCACAAGAAGGCGGTGGCCCCGACGGCCATGTCGACAACGACGACGATGCGCAAGAAGTAGCCCGGCCCGTAGGGCCGGGGCGGTCCCGTTGCCACAGGATCGCCCCGGCCCTCCGGCCAGGCGGTAGAACTCCGGGATGATCACCCCCGGATCGTGGACGGCGAGTCCAACGTCTTCGACCGCCGCTCCGACGGCGCCCCGCTGGCCGACCGCCTCACCTTCGACGGCCTCGACGCCCCCGGCGAGGAGCAGGAGTGGCTGCCGATCACGCAGCGCCGCCGCTTCCTGCGGCGGCCCGGGCTCATGGCATCCGGGCGGTGATCACCCAGGATGCCGAGCCGAAGACGACGCCGCCGGGCGTCTCGTGGGCGGCGATGGTGGCCCGGAGGTTCTCCATCGCCCGGGCCCGCGTCGCCTCGTCGAGGTCGGCCACCATCAGTTGGACGGGCTGGAGCCCGGCGGCGAAGCGGTAGGCCGTCCCGGCGTCGGGGCCGACGTTGAAGGGTTGCTCGGAGCCGGTGAAGTCGATGTCGGCGAAGCCGGCCGACTTGAGCACCGAAGAGGCGAAGTCGGGGTCGGCCAGGCCGAACGGGCCGGGGGCGCCGGGCGGCGGGACGGGCAGGTCGCGGCCCACGGCCAGCGCCTGGCGCATCGCCGTCATCCACTCGTTGGCCGCCAGCGGCTGCCAGACCAGGATGGCCAGCCGGCCGCCCGGCCGCAGGCCCAAGCCGATGTTGGTGAAGGCCGCCACCGGATCGGCGAAGAACATGACGCCGAAACGGCTCATGGCCACGTCGAAGGAGCCGGCGGGGAAGGGGTAGACCTGGGCGTCGCCCTGCTCGAAGCGGATGGTGGTCAGACCCTCGGCCTCGGCCGACTGTCGGGCCCGGGCCAGCATCGGGCCCGACAGGTCGACGGCCAGCACCGAGCCCCCCGCGCCGGCCGCCCGGGCGGCGTCGCGGTTCGTCCGGCCGTTGCCGCAGCCGACGTCGAGCACCCGCTCGCCGGGGACGATGGCGGCGGCGGCCATCAGCCGGGCGTGGTGGGGTTCGATCGAGGTGTCGAAGCGTTCCTGGTGGGCGGCCCAGTACTCGCCGTCGGACCCGTCCCAGGCGGCGGCCTGCTCGACGTTGACGATGTCACCCGCCATCGGGCCCTCCTATCGATGTCATTGCGGGGCCGGGGCGGCCGCCTTCGGCGTGACACCGCTCCCCCCGAGCTGCTTCAGGGCGGCGAGGGCATCGTCGACGGTCTTGACGACCATGATCTTCATCGGGCCGGCGTGGGCCTTGGCGTCCTTCTCCTCGTCGGGGGGGACGAGGAAGGCCACGGCGCCGGCCTTGCGGGCGGCGGCCGTCTTCTGCACGACCCCTCCGACCGGCCCGACGTCGCCCTTGACGTCGATCGTGCCGGTCACCGCCACCTTCTTGCCGCCCGTGAGGTCGCCCGCCGTCAGGTCGTCGAGGATGGCCAGCGTGAAGGCCAGGCCCGCTGACGGGCCGGCGACCTTGCCGGTGTCGATCGTCACCTGGACGGGGAAGTCGTAGTGCAGGTTCTTCGTCTGGAGGGCGACGCCGATCTTGGCTGCGCCCTTGCCGTCGTCGCCCGCCTGGACCGGCACCGTCAGCGTCTGGCCGCCCCGGGAGACGCCGAAGGTGATGACGTCGCCGGGCTTGTGGCCGTGGACCGCACTGACCAGCTGGTCGTTGAGGGTGATCGGCGTGCCGTCGACGGCGGTGACCACGTCGCCCGTCTGCAGCTTCCCGTCGGACGGGCCCTTGGCGGCGACGTCCACCACCAGGGCGCCCTCGCCCCGGGCCGGCACCTGGTAGCCGAGCCGGTCCAGCGCCACCACGGTGGCGGCGGTCTTGGAGTCGGTCATCGCCTGGACGTTCTCGGCGTTGTAGGTCTTGGTCGGCGTGCCGCCGGTGATGTCGTCGCGGGGGACGACGTCATCGTTGGAGTTGAGCTTGCCCCGGACGTAGGCATAGGCGTTGACGTCGCCGGCCAGGGAGACGGTGGTGAACAGAATGCTCCCGTCGTGCTGGTAGCTCTGCGCCCCCTGCACGTGGACGAGCGGTTGGACGGCGGTGGCTTCGCCGGGGCTCAGCACGTAGTAGGGGAGCCGGACGAGCGCCGCGGCCACGAGCGCCACGGCGAGGAGCCCGGCC
>JAICYE010000293.1 GCA_025934385.1 Acidimicrobiia bacterium
CCACGATGACGAGGGTGGGCACGGTGATGGCGCCCAGCTCGGAAGTGGAGTCCGGGCGGTGCTTCATCGCCTCCAGGGCGCCGATGTAGCCGGCCGCCGGGTTGGCCATGAGCCGCCGGACCCGTTCGACGAGGTCCAGCCGGTGGGCGCGGCTGTGGTCGCTGAGCAGGCCGGCGAGGAGGACCTCGATCAGGGCGGCGGTCCCGATCCGGGCCACCTGGTCCTGCTGGTCGGTGCGGCGCTCGAACACCTCGTGGGTGTCGGCCGCCGCCCGGGTGTCGGCCAGGACCAGGCCGGCGACGCGCTCGCGGTGCTGGCGGAGGAAGGCGAAGGCCACGTAGCCCCCCATGGACAGCCCGCCCAGCACGACGCGGTCCAGACCGAGCCGGTCGAGCAGCCCGGCCACCAGGTCGGCGAAGCCGGACATGGTGTAGCGGTACATGCTGTCGGGCGCCTCGGATCCGCCGAAGCCGGGGAGGTCGGGGGCGACGATGCGGCGTTGCCCGGACAGGGCCTCGATCTGGGGCGCCCACATGCCGGCGTGGAGCGGGAAGGCGTGGAGAAGGACGAGGGCCGGCCCCGCCGTGGCCGGGCCCCCGGCGGCACCGGCGTCAGCGTCGGCCCGGCCGGTGTCGGTGTAGTGCAGGCGGACTCCGTCGACCTCGGCGAATGGCACCGGCCAACGCTAGCGTCGGTCGCCACCGTGGCGGTCCTACGCTCTACTCCCGTGCGACCGGGCGTGATCGTGCTCGTCGGGCTGCCGGGTGCCGGCAAGAGCACCCTGGCCGCGGCCCTGGCCCGCCGCCTTCCCGGCGCCCGCGTCCTCGACAAGGACAAGGTCCGCCACGTGCTCTTCGCGCCGTGCGACTACACCTCGGCCGAGCGCGACGTCGTCTTCGCCGCCCTCCTCGACGCCGCCCGCTACCACCTCGGCCGGGGCCGGGTCGTGATCTTCGACGGGCTCACGTTCTCCCGCCGGGCCCAGGTGGCGGCGGCGGAGGCGGTGGCCCAGGATGCGGGCGCCTTCTCGGCGGTGATCGTCTGCGACGTCGACGTCGACACCGCCATGAAGCGGTGCGAGGCCGACGCCGCGGCCGGCAACCGCCACCTGGCGTCCAACCGTGACGGCGCCCTGGTACGGCGGGTGGCGGCCGAGATGCAGGAGCCGGCTGGCGACTACCTGACCCTCGACATGACCGCCGAGGTCGAAGCCCTCGTGAGCCAGTCGCTGGGCTACGTGGAGGAGCTGGCCCGCTGACAGTCGGCGAGGGGCCGGCGGTTGGAACGGGGGACGGCGGCGGTCGGGTGCCCGATGCGGTAGACGGCCACCGGGACGGCCACGTCGGCCAAGGCGGCCACGCCGGGGGCGGTCTCGGGCCGGTCGACCGCCACCGAGATGGGGTGGCAGGCCCAACCGGCGCCGGCGATGGTGGCCCACGAGCGCAGCAGCCGGCGGCCGGCGTCGAACAGGTCGGGTGGGGCCAGGCTCGGCGCGCCCAGCACGCACACGGCGACGCTGCCGGCCAGGAGGCGGACGTCACGGGACGCGTAGGCCCGGGCCACCAGGGCGGGGAGCCGCCCGGCCCGGAAGGCCACCCGGAGGGCGGCCCACTCCGGCCGGGTCAGGGCCAGCCCGACCGGCGTCATCCCGTCGGGGGCGTCGGGCTCGGCCCTGGTCCACCGGCGGAGGTCGCCGACGAAGCGCCGGTCCTGCCAGGACAGCACGCTGGCGCGCGCCACCAGCCGGGCGATGGCCCGCGGCTCGACCATCACGTTGCCGAGCTCGGCGAGGGCGCTCGCCAGGTCGGCCGGCACCGGCGTGCGGTCGTAGCGCAGCCGGTTGGTGTGGCGGCCGGCGGCCGGCCCGGCCAGGCGGTCGGGCGGGAGGTCGTCGTCGCCGGCGGGCCGGAGTGCGATGTCGCCCACCCACAGGTCCGACCCCGAGCGGCTGAAGCGGGGGGTGAAGGCGCTGCGGTGGCCGTGGCGCTGCGCGGCGAGCGAAAGCGTCTCGTAGAAGGCGCCCATGGCCAGATAGGCGTCACGGTCGTCCGGGTCGTAGGGGAGGTAGTCGAGGTGGTCGTAGTGCAGCTCCACCGCGGCCCACCCGAGGGTCACGAGGCGCCAGGGCTGGGCGTTGTGGGCCGACGGCGCCCGCAGGGCCTCACCCAGGATGGCTTCGGTCTCGGCGCAGGGCCCGTTCATCGGGGGGCCGCCCGCTGGACGACGCGGCGCTGCTTGATCCGCCCGGCGTTGGCCGTGAACGGCCCCGTCCCCGGGGGCCACAGCCGGACCCGTAGGTCGCCGGCGGCCGGCGACTCGGCCAGCGCGGCCCGGTAGTCGCCGGAGGCGAGGGTCAAGCGGCGGACGATGGCGGCGGCCACCTCCCCGGGGTCGATGCCGGCGTGGTCCGGCGCTTCCACGTGGACGACGGGCCGGGCCTGGTCGTCGTCGAGCTCGGCCAGCTCCATGCAGAAGGCGCCCAGCACGTCGGCGCGGGGGTGGTCGCCGATCCCGGTGGCCACGTCCTCCGGGTACAGGTTGGCGCCCATGTAGGACAGCGTCTGGTCGGAGCGGCCGTGGACGAACAGGAACGGGAGCCGCAAGGGGCGCCCGCCCGAAGGCGGGACCAGCCCGAGGCGCCGGCACACGGCCATCGCCGCGGCGAAGGCGATGGTGCCGCCCTCGTCGCCCACGTTGTAGCGGATGCGGGGCGACAGCATGGGGCGGGTCACCGTCACCACCAGTTCGTTGGCGCCCGACGGTGCGGCGACGGTCTCCACGAAGTAGTCGCACGGGTCGTACTGGAAGACCATGGGCAGCCGGTCGGTGCGGCCGAACAGCGCCCGGGCCAGCTCCGGCGACGCCGCCGCCCGCTGGCGCAACCACACCGACACCGGCGTCTCGGCGGCCACGCCGATGTCGAGGTCGGAGGCGCCGTAGGCCGACCAGACGTCGACGAAGCTGCGTCGGAGCCGGGCCCGGGCCCCCTCGGTCATCCCCTCGCCGCCGACGAACCCGTAGAGCGTGAGGCGGGACAGATCCACCGACCGCTCGGCGGCGACGTCGAGCAGCGCCCGCAGGAACGGCGGGTACCCGCAGACGATGTAGGCGGGGCCTTCGCCGAGCAGGGCCATGGTGGCGAGCACCTTGTCCACGTCGGGGCCGCACGACTTCACCGTGCCGACGGCCCGCAGGGCCACGGCCACGTTGGTCCCCGTGGCCCACGCCCCCATGGAGAAGGCGTTGAGCACGACGAAGGGCCGGCCGTCGTCGGCCGGGAGCAGGTGGCGGGCCAGCAGCGCCAGGCTGCGGTGGACGTCGGCCAGCTCGGGCCGGCTGCGGATCCAGGTGTAGGGCGCACCGCTGGAACCCGCCGACTCGTCGAGCTCGCAACCCCGTGCCGGGATTCGCCCGCCGGTGCACCGGGCCTCCAGCGGCCAACGGTCGACGTAGCTGCGCTTGGTGGTGACCGGCAGCCGGGCCAGCCACGCCGCGGCCGTCCGGGCCGGCGCCGCGTCGTCGCGGGCGTCGCCCCCGACCAGTTCCCGGTAGGCGGGGACCGAGCGCAGCGCCTTGCGGGCCGC
Source organism: Acidimicrobiia bacterium (assembly GCA_025934385.1). The sequence goes on from JAICYE010000293.1 coordinate 3,585, forward strand.
GGCCACCGCGGCCGGGGCGGAGAGGCGCTCGGCCGCCACGCCGGCGTGGGCCGCGCTCCACCGGAAGGCCGGCAGGCTGGACCGGGACAGGGCGTGGGCCAGGCGGGCGCCGCGGGCCAGCGCCCACCACCAGGCGAAGCGGAGGCGCATCTGGGCCGGACGGGGGATGGAAGGCATGACCCGACCGTGCGCCCGCGGGAGCGGACAGGGAAGGGGGGGTGGCCCTCATCGTCGCCTGGGGGCGGCCCTGGGGCCGCGTGTCAGGGCCATCGCGGCCGGCGGTAGGTTGCGACCATGGACAACCGACCTCGCGGCGGCACCGGCGTCAAGATCGGCCACCTGTGCCTCCGGGCGAGGATGTCCGGCGCCCGCCGCCGGTCCTGAGGTGGAGCGCTACCTGCTGCCGGAGCAGCCCGTCGCCTCGTTGGAGGAGTGGCGGGATGTGGGCGGGGGCCGGGCCCTCGACATCGCCCGCCGGCTGGGGCCCGACGCCACCATCGAGGAAATCGGTAC
>JAICYE010000114.1 GCA_025934385.1 Acidimicrobiia bacterium
AGGTGGGAAACTAACGCGATGCCGAGAGCCATCTGGAGTGGGGCGATCAGCTTCGGGCTGGTCAACGTGCCCGTGAAGCTGTTCAGCGCCGTGTCCCCCAAGGACGTGCGGTTCAACCAGCTGGAGGAGGGGACGGGCGCCCGCATCCGCCAGAAGCGGGTCTCGGCCGAGACGGGCGAGGAGGTGCCCTACGAGAAGATCGTGAAGGGCTACGAGATCTCGCCCGAGCGCTACGTGATCATCGCCCCCGAGGAGCTCGAGGCGCTCGACCCCAAGGCCACCCGGGCCATCGACATCGAGGACTTCGTCGACCTCGACCAGATCGACCCCGTCCATTACGAGCGGCCCTACTACCTGGTGCCCGAGAAGGGGGCGGCCAAGGCCTACAAGCTCCTGCTCGACGCCATGAAGGAGTCGAACAAGGTGGCCATCGCCCGCCTGGTACTGCGGACGAAGCAGTACCTGGCCGCCATCCGCCCGATGGGCGACGTGCTGTGCCTCGAGACGCTGCTGTTCGCCGACGAGGTCGTCCCGGCCGAATCCCTCGACGGGCTCCCCGGGGCCGACAGCGAGGTGTCGGAGCGGGAGCTCAAGATGGCCCGCCAGCTGATCGAGTCGCTGTCGACCGACTTCGAGCCCGAGAAGTACCGCGACGAGTACCGGGAGCGGGTGCTGGCGCTCATCGAGCAGAAGGCCGAGGGCGCCGAGATCGTGGCGCAGCCGGCCGCCGAGGAGCCGACGAGGGTCGTCGACCTCATGGCCGCCCTCGAGGCGTCGCTGGCCGCCGCCAAGGAGAAGCGGGCCTCCGAGGCGGCGTCGGAATAGCGGCCGGTGACATTCGTCGAACTCGAGGGACGGCAGCTCAAGCTCTCCAACCTGGAGAAGGTCCTCTACCCCGAGGCCGGATTCACCAAGGGCCAGGTCATCGACTACTACCACCGCATCGCCCCGGCCCTCCTCCGCCAGATCAGGGGCCGGCCGCTCACGCTCAAGCGCTATCCCAACGGCGTCGACGCCGGCTATTTCTACGAGAAGCAGTGCCCGTCACACCGGCCGCCCTGGGTCCAGGTGGCGCCGGTGTGGAGCGGCCACAACGAGCGGACGATCAACTTCTGCCTCGTCGAGGACCTGCCGACGCTCATCTGGGTGGCCAACCTCGCCTCCCTCGAGCTCCACACCGCCCTCCACCGGGCGGCCGGCTCCAAGGGCACGCCCGACGAGCGCTGGACGCCCGACATGGTCGTCTTCGACCTCGACCCCGGCGAGCCGGCCGCCTTCCCCGAGTGCGCCCGGGTCGGCCTGTGGCTGCGGGAGTCGCTCGAGGGGCTCGGTCTCGCCTGCTTTCCGAAGACGTCGGGCAGCAAGGGGCTCCAGGTCTACGTGCCCCTCAACACGCCGGTCACCTACGACGAGACCAAGGGCTTCGCCCGGGCGCTGGCCCAGATCGGCGAGCGGGCCCACCCGCAGCTGGTGGTGTCGAACATGGCCAAGGAGCTGCGGCGGGGCAAGGTCCTCATCGACTGGAGCCAGAACGACGAGCACAAGACGACGGTGTCGGTGTACTCGCTGCGGGCCCGGGGCCGGCCGACCGTATCGGCGCCGCTGCACTGGGCCGAGGTCGAGGCGGCGGCGGGCGGCGGTCCGGTCCCGGCCGTCGAGGCCGCGGAGGCCGTCCGCCGGCTGGAGACCGACGGCGACATGTTCGGTCCGCTGCTGGAGATGGAACAACGCCTGCCGGTGTTCGGTTGAACTCCACCTGGTAGGCGGTTCCAGCGCAGGGCGACCGGGTAAGAAGGGCGTTCATGGGCGATCTGAAGGAGGGCTTGGCCGACGCGCTCGACGGCGCCCGCCGGCGGTCCCTCGGGCTGCTCGATCCCCTGTCGGAGGCCGACCAGCGGGCCCAGCATTCGCCGCTCATGTCCCCGCTGGTGTGGGACCTCGCCCACGTCGGCCACTACGAGGAGCTGTGGCTCCTGCGGGCCGTGGCCCGCACCCAGCCGATCGACCCGCGCCATGACGACATCTACGACGCCTTTAAGCACGTCCGGAAGGAGCGGGCCAGGCTGGCCATCCTCGGGCCGGCCGAGACCCGCCGCCACATCGCCATGGTGCGGGGCCGCGCCCTCGACGTCCTCGAGAAGGTGGAGCTCGACCCGGCCGTTCCCCTGCTGTGCGACGGCTTCGTCTACGGCATGGTGGCCCAGCACGAGCAGCAGCACGACGAGACCATGCTGGCCACCCTCCAGCTGATGGGGTCGCCCTACCCCTACGGCGGCGCGCCGACGCCGGTCCCTCCGGCCGAGGCGGGCACCGAGGTCCTCGTCCCGGGCGGGCCCTTCGTCATGGGTACCGATTCCGATCCGTTCGCCTACGACAACGAGCGGCCGGCCCACGTCGTCGATCTCGACCGCTACTGGATCGACACCTTCCCTGTCACCAACCGGGAGTACCTGGCGTTCATCGAGGCCGGCGGCTACGACGAACCCCGCTTCTGGTCGGAGGCGGGTTGGGCCCACCGCTGCGCCGAAGGCCTCGTCGCCCCGCTGTTCTGGGCGCCGGCCGGTGGCGCGTCGTGGACGGTGCGGCGCTACGGCACCGAGATCGACCTGCCGCTCGACGAGCCCGTCCAGCACGTCTGCTGGTACGAGGCCGACGCCTACGCCCGCTTCGCCGGAAAGCGGCTCCCGACCGAGGCGGAGTGGGAGAAGGCCGGCCGCCACGGGGTCGAGCGGCTCGTGGGCGACGTGTGGCAGTGGACGGCGTCCGACTTCACCGCCTACCCCGGCTTCGTCACGTTCCCCTACAAGGAGTACTCCGAGGTGTTCTACGGCGTCGACTACAAGGTTCTCCGGGGCGGGTCGTGGGCGACATCGCCGCTGGTGGCCCGGACAACGTTCCGGAACTGGGACTATCCGATCCGCCGGCAGATCTTCGCCGGGTTCCGGTGCGCCCGTGACATCTGATCCCGACATCACGATGACGGTGGGGTTCGGGGTCGAGGACCTCCGGGCCGACATGCGGCGCGACGTCGCCGACGGCCTGCGGGCGACCCCCAAGACGCTGCCGTCGAAGTACTTCTACGACGAGGAGGGCTCGGCGCTCTTCGACGCCATCACCCGCCTGCCGGAGTACTACCCGACCCGCACCGAGCGCGGCATCCTCGTGGCCCGCGCCGACGAGATCGCCGCCCGCTCCGGCGCCGACACGCTCATCGAGCTCGGCTCGGGGACGTCGGAGAAGACGCGCCTGCTGCTCGACGCCTTCGACCGGCGGGGGGCGCTGCGCCGCTTCGTCCCCTTCGACGTCGACGAGGCGACGCTGCGGGCGGCGGCGGGCGCGGTGGCGTCGGAGTACCCCGGCGTGGCGGTCCACGCCGTGGTCGGCGACTTCGAACGGCACCTGTCGCTGCTGCCGGCCGGAGGGCGGCGGATGGTCGCCTTCCTCGGCAGCACGATCGGGAACCTCACGCCGGAGCAGCGGGCGGTGTTCCTGGCCGACGTCGTGGCCGCGCTCGAGCCCGGCGACACCTTCCTCCTCGGCACCGACCTGGTGAAGGACCCCGACCGCCTGGAAGCGGCCTACGACGACGGCGCCGGGGTGACGGCGGCCTTCAACCGCAACGTCCTGCACCGGCTCAACCGGGAGCTCGACGCCGACTTCGCCCCCGACGCCTTCGGGCACGTGGCGTTGTTCGACCGCGAGCGGGAGTGGATCGAGATGCGGCTGCGGTCGTCGGCCGACCAGGTCGTGACCGTGGGCGGGCTCGGGCTCACCGTGCCCTTCTCGGCCGGCGAGGAGATGCGGACGGAGATCTCGGCGAAGTTCCGGCCGGACAGCCTGGCCGGCGAGCTGACCGTGGCTGGGCTGCGGCTTCTGGAGCTGTGGACCGACCCCGCCGGGGACTTCGCCCTCTCGCTGTCTAGGCCGAAGTAGCCACCGGGTGCGCCGCCCCCGGGCTGAGCTCGAACCAGACCCGGGTCTCCCCGTCGACCTCGGCGGCGCCCCACCGGTCGGCGATCTGGTCCACCAGGAACAGGCCCCAGCCCGATGCCGCCGCCGCGCCGGCGACGGCCAGGGGCCGGGGCGGCAACCGGTGGTCGAAGCCCCGCCCGGCATCGGCGACCTCGATCATCAGGGTCTCGAGGGACGCCCGGACGCTGAACTCGATGGTGGCGTCCGCCGGCAGCCCGGCGTGGCGGATGCTGTTGGTCACCAGCTCGCTGACGAGCAACTCGGCGTTCTCCGCCACGGTCCCATCGAGGAAGGGTGCCAGCGACGCCACGGCGCGGCGCGCCACACTCGCCGCCAGAGGCGACGCCGGGAGGCGGAGAAGGAGGAAGACGTGCAGCGCCGACCTTTCGGCTATCTCAGTTCTGCAGATAGGGGAAAACTGCGCGGAGCCAACGTGGCCCGTCGCTACCCACCGGCCGCCGAGTCCAAACCACCGGCCGGTCGGGCTCCGGTGCTCCGGGACGGGCTCGCCGCCGGCGCCCTGGCGGGGGTCCTGTCGGGGCTCCCGTCGACCGTCCATGCCCTCTGCACGGGGCGGGATCCGCTGGCGGCGGCCCGGGCCGCCGGGAACCTGCTGCTGCCGGCCGATTCCAGCCCGGCGGCGCTGCTCCTCGCCGGTGGCCTGGCCCATGTGGTGCTGTCGCTCGGCTGGGGTACGGTCCTGGCCGTGGCCGTCCGCCGGACGTCACTGCGATCTTTGGCGGCTCCCGCCGCCTTAGTCGGGGGGACACCCCCCATCCCCTGGGGCTCCGCCCTCGGCCCTGCGGCCGGGGCGGCCATCGCCGCGGTCGACCTCGGCCTGGTCGGGCGGAGCCGGGCCGGCCGGCGCTGGACGCTGATCCACGAACTGTCCCTCGCCCCGCAGGTGGCCGACCACCTCGCCTTCGGCGCCATCGCCGGCGCCGTCCTCGCCCGCCGTGGCTGAGTCCCACGGCCACGATCACGGTCACGATCACGGTGACGATCATCACCACGACGGCTTTCTGCGGTCGCTGTTCTCCCGCCATCACCACGACGCCGCCGGCTCCATCGACTCGGCGCTGGAGGCGAGCGGCCGCGGCGTGCGGGCGTTGTGGGTCTCGCTCGTCGGGCTGCTGGCCACGGCCCTGGTCCAGCTGGTGGTGGCGCTAGCCAGCGGTTCGGTGGCGCTGCTCAACGACACGTTCCACAATTTCGCCGACGCCTTCACCGCGCTCCCGCTGTGGCTGGCCTTCTCCCTCGGCCGGCGGATGCCCAGTGCCCGCTACCCCTTCGGCTACGGCCGGGCCGAGGACCTCGCCGGCGTCGTGGTGGTGGCCATGATCGCCGTGTCGTCGGTGATCGCCGCCTGGGAGGCGGTCGACCGGCTCCTCCATCCGAGCCCGGTGCACTACCTCGGGGCGGTGATGGTCGCCTCGATCGTCGGCTTCGCCGGCAACGAACTCGTGGCCCGGCACCGGATCCGCGTCGGCCGGGAGATCGGCTCGGCCGCCCTGGTGGCCGACGGCCTCCACGCCCGCACGGACGGCCTCTCGTCGCTCGGGGTCCTGGCCGGGGCCATCGGCGTGGCCGCCGGGTTCGACCGGGCCGACGCCGTCGCCGGCCTCCTCATCGCCGTGTTGATCGTCTCGGTGCTGCGGGAAGCGGCCGCCGACGTGGTGGCCCGGCTCATGGATGCCGTCGACCCGGCGCTGGCCGAACAGGCCCGCGGCGTGCTGGCCGGCGTCGAGGGGGTGGAGGGAGTGGGCGAGGTGCGCATCCGCTGGATCGGCCACCGCCTCCACGCCGAGGCCGAGGTGACCGTCGACGAGGACCTCCCGCTGGCGGCCGCTCACCGCATCACGGAGGACGCCCGCCACCACCTCCTGCACGAGGTCCCCCGCCTGACCTCCGCCATCATCCACGCCGATCCCTGCGGTCACCACGGGACGGACCCCCACGCCGACCTCGAACACCACGACCGGGACCACGACGGCGGGAGCTGGCGGCCCCACGAGCACTGACTCCACACGCGACCCGGGTCCCCCGGGGCAGGGGACGTCCGCCTGGCGTCGCCTGCCGTTCGGCATAGAGGGGGAGGTTCCTCGGGGCCGAGCACGAGCACGCCGACGAGATCGACGTGGCCACCGTTCCCGAGATGAAGGTCGAGACCCGGGTGCCCGACGACCAGCCGTTCTCCGTGTAGGAGAACGGATTCAGGACCGGCGCATCGCCTCGGCGATGTCGGCGGCCGTCGGGCTCTCCTCCAGTTCCTCCAGGGGGACGGGCAGGGCGATCGACCAGTTGGGCCGCTCGTCGACGGTGCCCGGGACGTTGGGGCGCTCCTCGACGACGGCGGCGTCGGCGAGGGTGGCGGTGAGGATCATCGACGGCGCCTGGGCCAGCAGGCGGTAGGTGTTGACCACCACCTCGGCCGGCGAGGCCGCGTCGGGCGAGCCACTCCAGTCGGCCAGCTTGTCGCGGATGGCCTTGGCGCCCTCCTCGTTGGGGTCGAGGCTGAGGGCCCGGCACTCCTCGAGGTCGGCGCCGGTCCACATCCCGCAGATCGTCGGGAGGTCGTGGGTGGTCACGGCGGCCAGCGCCTGGACGGGGAAGTCGGGCGGACGGTGGGGCTCGAACCACAGCACCCGGTAGGACAGGACGCCGCGGTCGTGGAGCTCGGCCCGCACGAAGTCCTCCACCGTGCCGAGGTCCTCGCCGACGATGTAGGCGCCGGCCCGGTGGCTCTCGAGGGCGAGGATGTCGAGCATCTCGTCGTGGCGGTAGCGGACGTAGGCGCCGTCGGCGGGGCTGGCCCCGAGAGGAATCCAGAACAGGCGGAAGAGGCCCATGA
>JAICYE010000026.1 GCA_025934385.1 Acidimicrobiia bacterium
CTTCGCCTTGCCGGCCTCGATGAGCAGCACGAGGTCGCCGTGCTGGCGGAGGGCGTCGGCCACGGCCCGATCCCGCTGCGGGTTGCCGGAGCGGACGTTGGCCGACACGATCCGGAAGCCCGGGACGGGGGCGGGCACGGGCCGGGCCCGCCACGGCCCGACGACCGCCACCGTCCCGGCCAGGAGGAACGAGACGACGCCGGCGATCAGTTCCGGGCGGCGGCGGAGCCCGGCCACGATCCCGAGCGCCACCAGGGCCACGGCGTAGAGGACGGGGAGGCCGGTGGCGGCCAGGTCGGAGACGAAGGTCAGGCCGCGGACGGCGAACCACAGCCAGGGCAGGACCACGGCGGCCGCCGCCCACCCCCACCGCCGGTCCACCCGCCGCATCGGGGCAGCATCATCGCGAAGCGGCGGACCGCGCCCATCGCGGCCCGCCGCTTTCGAACGCCCTTGAGGAACCCTCAGGTGGCCTGGCGGTACTTGCGGATGGCCAGCGGCACGAAGGCCCCCAGCAGCACCACCGTCCAGGCCAGGGCCCGGGGCACGGAGCCGGGGGTGCCGATCATCAGATGGCGGGTGGCGTCGACGACCACGGTCACCGGCTGGTTGCGGGCGTAGGCCTGGAGCCAGCCCGGCATCGTGCTGACGGGCACGAAGGCCGACGAGGCGAACGTCAGCGGGAACAGCAGCGGGAAGGCCATGGCCTGGGCCGTCTCGGCGTTGCGGGCGTTGATGCCGATCACGGCGAAGCCCCACGACAGGGCGTAGCTGAAGAGGAGCACCAGCAGGACGCCGGCGAGGAAGGAGAAGAAGCCCTGGCCCGTCCGGAACCCGACGAGGACGCCGACCACGGTCATCAGCAGGACGACGAAGACGTTGCGGCACAGGTCGGCCAGCGTCCGCCCGGCCAGCACGGCCGAGCGGGCCATCGGCAGCGACCGGAACCGCTCGATCAGACCCTTGTGGAGGTCCTCGGCCAGGCCGACGCCGGTCGACACGGCTCCGAAGCAGACCGTCTGGACGAAGATGCCGGGCATGAGGAAGGCCACGTAGCCGCCGGCGACGCCGGGGACGCTGATCGCCCCGCCGAAGACGTAGCGGAACAGCAGCACGAACATGATCGGCTGGATGGTGGAGAAGACAACCAGCTGCGGGACCCGGAGGTAGGCCAGCAGGTTCCGCCAGGTGAGGGTGGCGGCGTCGGAGGCGGCCCAGGCGAGCCGCTGGCGCCGGCCGGTCGTGACGGTGCCATTCGGGAGGGGGGTGGTGGCGGCGGTCATACGGCACCTCGCACAGGAGAGGATGTCGGTGAGCCGGCGGGCTGGTCGGCGGGGGGCTGGCCGGTCAGGGCGAGGAAGACGTCGTCGAGGCTCGGTTCCCGCAGGGTCACGCCGGAGGGGGCGATGCCCTCGGCGTCGAGCGCCCGGAGCACCTCGAGCAGCGAACTGGAGTCGGCCACGGTCAGGTGGACGGTGGTGCCCTCCAGCACCGGCGGCTGCACCCCGAGGCGGGAGAGCGCATCGAGGGCCATGAGAGCCGAGCCCTCGCCGGGCATGCCGATCTCGATGACGGTGGCGCCGAGGCTGGCCTTGAGCCCGGCCGGCGTGCCCCCGGCGATGATCCGGCCGTGGTCGACGACGGCGATCTGGTCGGCCAGCCGGTCGGCCTCCTCCAGGTACTGGGTCGTGAGCAGCACGGTCGTGCCCTCGGCCACGAGGTCCTCGATCACGCCCCACAGCTCGCTCCGGCTGCGAGGGTCGAGCCCGGTGGTCGGCTCGTCGAGGAAGAGGACCGGCGGCCGGTGCATGAGCGAGGCGGCCAGGTCGAGGCGTCGGCGCATGCCGCCCGAGTAGGTGCGGACGGGCCGGTTGGCGGCGTGGGTCAGCTCGAAGCGCTCCAGCAGCTCGCCCGACCGCTCCCTGATCAGCGACTTCGGCAGGTGGGTGAGCCGCCCGACCAGGACGAGGTTCTCGACGCCGGTGAGGTTCTCGTCGACGGCGGCGTACTGCCCGGCCAGGCCGATCGAGTTGCGGACGGCCTCGGGGTCGGCGGCGACGTCGTGGCCGTAGACCCGGGCCTCGCCCTCGTCGGGCTTGAGGATCGTGGTGAGAATCCGGACCGTGGTCGTCTTGCCGGCGCCGTTGGGGCCGAGAAGGCCGAGGACGGTGCCGGGCGGCACGGAGAGGTCGATGCCGGCGAGGGCGGGGACGTCACCGAACCGCTTGACGAGGCCGGAGGCGACGATGGCGGCGTTATCCATACGTCCAGTATCGGCCAGATACTTGGACGAGCTAAATGAATTTCGTTGTCCTCTTCGCGGGGTTTTCGGACGTTTTGTCGAGATTTGCTACAGGACGACGACCGAATCTTTGGTGCCGAAGCCGTTGTCGACGTACCCGTCGGCGTCGGGGTCGTCGACCCAGCGGTCACCGTCGACCAGGTAGCGGAAACGGTAGGACTGGCCCTTGGGGAGCGTCAGCGTGGTGCTGAACCGTCCGTCCTTCCGCTTGGTCATCGGCGTGGCGTCATCCGCCCAGGAGTTGAACTCCCCGCACAGGCAGACCCGCTCGCCGGCATACTCCGCCGGGAGCTCGAAGGTCACCTTGGTGGTGTCGCCCTTCTTGGCCGGTGTCTTGGTGATCATTGCGACTCTCCTCCAGCAGCGCGGTCGAGGGGCCCGCCGACCGCGAACTCTAGCGGCCGGGGTGCCGCGAGTCCCGGCCCGAACCGGGTGAGAATGTGCGCCATGGCCGCAGCCCACGCTTCCCGCCGCCCCCCAGCTCAATTCCGGTTCAGCGTCCTCGCCCTGATGCTGCTGGCCGGCCTCCTCCCCGGGGGTTCGGCCGCCCGCGCCGCCTCCGGCCCGACCCTGCAGGTGAGCCCCGAGGTCTCCGACGGCGGGGCCGCCAACTCGGCGACCCTCAGCGCCATCCTCTCGGGAACCCAGAACGGCGATACCTACGTCGACTTCGAGGTGATGAACGGGCCGGCCGACAAGGACGGCGACACCCCCGACACGCCCGACACCAGCTGCAAGGTCCCGTCGGGCCAGGTCAAGTGCCAGGTCGCCGTCGCCGCCACCGAGGCCGGGACGAGCCTCGTCCGGGCCTGGATCCGGGGGACGGATCCCGACATGACCGAGGCCCGGCTGGCCAACGACAAGGCCACGCCGCTGCTCGACGCCCTCGACCCTGCCGCCGACTGCCGCCCGTCCGACCCGGGGACGTGCCACGACGGGTCGACGCCCAACGCCGGCGGGGCGCCCGAACCCGACGGCACCGACGTCGTCCAGATCGCCTTCCTCAACTTCACCGACGGCCGCCTGAAGTGCGTCGACCCCGCCGGCTCCAAGGTCACCTACCTGCCGGCGGCGACGAGCACCGCCGCCGCCGAGACCTACACCTGCACGCTGACGACCAGCGCCGGGGCGCCGATCGCCGGGGCGTTCATCGACGGCAAGGTCCTGCCGAAGATGAAGTCGGCCGGCGACGCCGGCAACGCCGACTTCAACGACCTCTGCCAGACCGACGCCAACGGCCGGTGCGGCACCGGCAACAAGATCGGCCTGCCGACCGGCGGCGAGGTGATCTGCTTCTGGGCGGAACCGGCCAAGCAGGGCAGCGCCGGCCAGGGGCAGGACAACGCCTACAAGCCCGGCGGCTCGCACATCGACGGCGGGAACTGCGGCCAGGACAGCGTGACCCAGCCCACCGCCACCGACGTGACCGACGTCGTCTACCTCGACGCCGACAACCCCCGGCCCGAGGGACTCGACGTCCAGCCGGAGACGCAGCTCCTCGGTTCGCCGGCCCGCTTCAACCTCCAGGGGACCGTCTACGACCAGTTCGGCCAGCCCTACACCAAGGGCGGCGTCAAGCTGCAGGCCAAGCTGTTCGAGGGTTCCGTCCTGGCCGCCGGGGCCGACAACAACCTGAGCCGGGTCGACACCGCCCTGGCCTGCACGACCGCCGCCGGCAGCGCCGCCTGCTCGATCCCGACGGCCCAGCAGACCGAGCTCGGCACCAACCTGGCCTGCGTCTGGCTCGACGGCAAGAAGCCGGTGGCCATGGTCGGCGAAGGCGACCAGGAGAGCGCCACCTGCACGGCTCCGGCGGCGCCCTGGCAGGACAAGGGCGAGGAGGAGCCCCACCTCGACGCCACCCACGACGACGGGCCGCCGTCGCCGGTTACCGACGGGCTCGACGTCGTACGCTTCGGCGTGCAGTCCCGGCCGGTGATCGCCGCCGTGACGCCCACCGAGCGCCGGCAGGACACCTCCGGCGACGTCCTCAGCATCAGCGGGATGAACTTCCTGCCGAGCGTCCAGATCTCGATCTCCGGCGCCGGCGTGACCCTCGGGCCCACCGCCGTCGTGTCCGACAAGCGGCTCGAGGCCAGCCTGGCGGTGGCCGTCGACGCGCCGCCCGGCCCCCGGGACGTGATCGTGACCAACCGCAGCGACGGCGGCACCGCCACCTGCGCCGGGTGCTTCCGGGTGGTCGGCCAGGGCTACTGGATGGTGGCGGCCGACGGCGGCGTCTTCGCCTTCGGCGACGCCAAGTTCCTCGGGGCCCCGGCGCCCGGATCGCTCAACCGGCCGGTGGTGGCCATCCGGCCGACGCCGACGGGCCTCGGCTACTGGCTGGTGGGCTCGGACGGCGGCATCTTCGCCTACGGCGACGCGCCGTTCCTCGGCTCGGCCGGCTCGCTGCCGCTGACCAAGCCGATCGTGTCGATGGCGATCACGCCCTCGGGGAAGGGCTACTGGCTGGCGGCCTCCGACGGCGGCGTCTTCGCCTACGGCGATGCCCGCTTCTACGGCTCGACCAGCCGGCTGACGCTGTCGAAGCCGGTCGTGAGCATCGTGGCCACCCCGACCGGCCGGGGCTACTGGCTGATGGCCTCCGACGGCGGGATCTTCGGCTTCGGCGACGCCCGCTTCTACGGCGGGACGGGCGACCTCGTCCTCGACCATCCCATCGTCGACATGGCCCCCAGCAAGACCGGCAAGGGCTACTGGCTGGTGGGCTCCGACGGCGGGATCTTCGCTTACGGCGACGCCGTGTTCTACGGGGCGGCCGGCGGCGCCGAGCAGAAGAAGCCGATCGTGGCGATCACACCGACACCGTTCGGGAAGGGCTACTGGCTGGTGGGCTCCGACGGCGGGGTCTTCGCCTTCGGCGATGCCCAGTTCCTCGGCTCGACCGGCGGCATCCACCTGAGCCAGCCGATCGTGGGGCTCGCCCGCCGGTAGGCGGCAAGCCCCGCTCGAGCGGGGCGGGGCGGGGCGGACATTCTTGGCAGGAAATATTGCGGATTCCGCGACAAATCCTGCCAAGATCGCTGGGCTGCCAGTCAACTCCTGAGCAGCTGCGTCACGTCGACGGTCGGGGGGTCGAACCGGCCCACTGGCCGCAGGATCCATGGCGGACGGCGGTCAGCCCGCCTGGCCGTAGAAGACACGTTCGACGACGGCCCGGCAGCGCCGGGTGAGGCGGCGGTAGTCCTCGCGGAGTTCCCTGACGGGCCGGTGGGAGTAGCCCATCAGCCGGCCCAGGCGCTCGGCCTCGGCGCCGTCGGTCGGCAGCGAGTCGCCGGGGGCGCCGGTCAGGAGATAGCGGAGGTTGCGGGCCCGTTCGCAGAACCGGTAGGCCTGCTCCAGCGCGTCGGCGTCGGGGCCGTCGAGGTACCCGGCTCGGGCCAGCCGCGCCAGCCCGTCCACCGTCGAGGTCGTCTGCACCGATGGATCCTCGGCGCCGTGGATCAACTGGAGCAGCTGCACCGTCCACTCCACGTCGGACAGTGATCCCCGGCCGAGCTTGAGGTGGAACTGCGGGTCCTCCCCCGGCGGGATCCGCTCCCGCTCGATGCGGGCCTTCATGCGGCGCACCTCGCGGACCGACTCCGGCGGGAACGGATCGCGGAACACGAAGGGCGCCACCATGGCGCAGAACCGTTGCGCCAGCCCGGGATCGCCGGCCACGGGCCTCGCCTTCAGGAGCGACTGGAACTCCCAGGTCAGCGCCCAGCGCTCGTAGTAGGAGCGATAGCCCTCGAACGACCGGGCCAGCGGCCCCTGCTTCCCCTCCGGCCGGAGGTTGGCATCGATGCGGAACGTCTGGCCCTCGGCGGTGGTGGCCCCGATGCTCGAGATCATCCGGGTGGCGATCTTCTCGGCGGCGTCGAAGTCGGCCGGCCCGGACCCGTCGTAGACGAAGAGGACGTCGATGTCGGAGGCGTAGGACAGCTCCCGGCCGCCGAGGCGGCCCATCCCGATGACGGCGAAGGGCACCCCCGGCGCCAGCTCCCGCAGCGTCGCCTCGACGCAGGCGTCGGCCAGGTTGGCCAGATCACAGGCGACGGCCTCGCCGGTGGCGAACCCGAGCAGGTCGCGGGAGGCGATCCGCAAGAGCTCGCGGCGCTTGAACCGCCGGAGCCCCTCCTGCCACTCGCCGGGATCGGTGCGCCAGGCCAGCGTCGAGAGCGCCTCCTCGACGAGCTCCTCCCGGCCCTTGGACCGGGCCAGGAACTCCTCGTCGGCCAGCGACGGCACGAACTCCGGATGCCGGCGGAGGGCGTCGCCCGCCAGCCGGCTCGAGCCCAACAGCCGGCAGACCCGCTCGGCCGCCCCCGGCGCCTCCCGGAACGCCACCGCCAGCGCCCCGGACCGGGCCCGGCCCTCGGCCAGCCGCCGGAGCTGGAGGAGGCCCAGGTCGGGGTCGGGCGTCTCCGACAGCCATTCCAGCAGCAGCGGGAAGAGCTGGGCCATCAGCTGCGACCGCCGCGACAGCCCGGTGGTGAGCTCGGCCAGCGCCGCCCGGGTCTGGGCCACGTCGCGGAAGCCGAAGGCGGCCAGCCGCTCCTCGGCGGCCTGCGGCGACAACGGGCCGGTGCCGGCGATGGCTTCCAGCAGCGGGCGGAAGAACAGCTTCTCGTGGATCGACCGCACCTGGGCCTGGTGGCGGCGGTGGGCGGCCTCGAACCGCTCCAGCGCCGTGGAAGTGCCCTCGTCGCGGTAGCCGAGCACCCGGGCCAGGTGGGTGCGGCCGGCGACGTCGGAGGGCAGGGCGTGGACCTGTGCCTCCTCCTCCAGCTGCAGCCGGTGTTCCACCGTGCGGAGGAACCGGTAGGCGGCGTCGAGGGTGCGGACCTGGGTGGTGTCGACATACCCGGCCCCGCCCAGCTGCTCCAGCGCCTCGAGCGTGTTGGGCGACCGGATGCCCGGGTCGTGGCGGCCGTGGACGAGCTGGAGGAGCTGGACGGCGAACTCGATGTCCCGCAAGCCCCCCCGCCCCCGCTTGATCTCCCGGTCGGTGAGACCCCGCCGGGAGACCTCCTCCTCGGCCCGGGCCGTCATCATGCGGACCTCCCGGACGGCGTCGGGGTCGAGCCGCTCGGGCCAGACGTGGGGGTCGGCGGCGGCCATGAAGGCCCCGCCGAGCTCGGCATCGCCGGCCACGGGCCGGGCCTTGATGAGGGCCTGGAACTCCCACGTCGACGCCCACTTGTCCCAGTAGGCCCGGTAGGCGTCGAGGCTCCGGGACAGCGGCCCGGCCCGGCCCTCGGGCCGGAGATCGGCGTCGGTGCGGAAGACGATGCCGTACGGCGTCGGCTGGGCCATCGTGGTCATCAGCGCCCGGGCGACCCGCTCGGCGGCCGCGGTGTCGCCGTCGTGGACGAAGAGGACGTCGACGTCGCTCGAGTAATTCAGCTCCCGGCCGCCGAGCTTCCCCATGCCGACGACGACGATGCGGACGTCGGCGCGGAGCGCCAGGCCCAGCGCCGCACCGAGGCAGCCCTCGGCCAGCGAGGCCAGCTCCCGGCCCACGGCCGGCAGTTCGGCGAAGGCCAGCAGGTCCCGGACGGCGATGCGGAGCAGCTCCCGTCGCTTCCAGCGCCGCAGTCCCCGGCCGGGGTCGGCGCCGTCGTCCTCCACCGCCCGGCGGGCCCCGGCCGTGTAACGCTCCAGCGGGCACTCGGCCGCCAGCCCGTCGGGATCGTCGAGCGGGGCGAGCAGGCCCACGTCGGCGATGACCGCCTCCGACAGCGACCGGGAGGCGTCGATGAGCGCCACCAGCGCCGAGACGAAGAGCGGGTCGGCAGCCAGCCGGTCGGCCAGCTCGGGATGGGCGTCGAGCAGCCGGGTGAGGACGAGGCGGGCCTGCCGGGGCTCGGCCGCCCGGTCGATGACCTCGGCCACCTCCGGCGCGCTGATGACGGTCGACATCGCCGCAGGAGTGTCCCACGGACGGCGCCCGCCACAGTCACCTCCGCCGCCTTCACTCCCCTCCGGCCCCTAATCTCGGGGCATGGCCCGACTGCGCCTTGCCGCCGCCCAGATCAACGTCACCGTCGGCGATCTGGCCGGCAACGTCGAGCGCATTCTGGCCGGCCTCGAGGCCGCCGAGGCGGCCGGTGCCGACCTCGTGGCCTTCCCCGAGCTGGCGATCACCGGCTACCCGCCGGAGGACCTGCTGCTCCGGCCGGCCTTCGTGGCCGAGGCCCAGCAGGCGCTGGAGAAGGTGGCCGCCCGCACCGGGCGGACCGCCGCCGTCGTCGGCTTCCCGCTGGCCGAGCGCGACCTGTTCAACGCCGCCGCCGTCTGCGCCGGGGGAGCCGTGCGGGGTGTGTACCGCAAATGGCTGCTGCCGAACTACGGAGTGTTCGACGAGGCCCGCTACTTCACCCGGAGCGAGGATCCCGGCTCGCTGTTCGTCATCGGCGGGGTCCGGGTGGCGGTGTCGATCTGCGAGGACGTGTGGACCCCGACCGGCCCCATCGCCGCCCAGGCGGCCGGCGGCGCCGAGCTGGCCGTCAACATCAACGCCTCGCCGTACTACGCCGGCCGCATCGCCGAGCGGGCCACGATGCTGGCCACCCGGGCCGCCGACCACTCCGTCCCGATCCTCTACGTCAACCTCGTCGGGGGTCAGGACGAGCTCGTTTTCGACGGTGGTTCCTGTGTCTTCGACGAGTCCGGCCACCTCGTGGCCCGGGCGAAGCAGTTCGAGGAGGACCTGCTCGTCGTCGACCTCGACGTCCGCCCGACGTTCCGCAAGCGGCTCCTCGACCCCCGGGGACGGGCCAGCCGGCCGCCGCTGCCCGAGGTGCACATCTCGAACCCCCGGCCGCCGGTCGAGCCGCAGCCCGCCCGTCCGCCCCGGCTGGAACCCGCCTGCGGGCCCGAGGCCGAGGTGTGGGCGGCGCTGTGCGTCGGCACGGGCGACTACGTGCGGAAGAACCGCTTCGCCGATGTCGTCATCGGCCTCTCGGGCGGGATCGACTCGTCGGTGGTGGCGGCGGTGGCGGCCGACGCCCTCGGCCCAGAGCACGTGACCGGCGTCCTCATGCCGTCGCGCTACTCCAGCGACCACAGCGTGACCGACGCCGAGGAACTGGCCGCCAAGCTCGGCATCCGCACGCTGACGGTCGCCATCGAGGACGTCCACCGGGCATTCCTGGAGCTGCTAGGCGAGCCGTTCGCCGGCACCTCGCCGGGACTGGCCGAGGAGAACCTCCAGGCCCGCATCCGGGGCACGCTCCTCATGAGCCTGTCCAACAAGTTCAACTGGCTGGTGCTCACGACCGGCAACAAGAGCGAGATGGCCACCGGCTACTCGACGCTCTACGGCGACATGGCCGGCGGCTTCGCCGTCATCAAGGACGTCGAGAAGACCCTGGTCTACCGCCTGGCCCGGTGGCGCAACCGCCACGGTGTCGTGATCCCCGGAAACGTCCTGGAGAAGCCGCCGTCGGCCGAGCTCGCCCCCGACCAGGTCGACGCCGACTCGCTCCCGCCCTACGAGGTGCTCGACGCCGTACTCGAGGGTTACGTTGAAGGTGACCGGTCGGTAACCGAGCTCGAGGCGGACGGGCACGACCCCGCCGTCGTCCGGCGGGTGGCCCGGCTGGTGGATGTGAGCGAGTACAAGCGGCGCCAGGCCCCGCCCGGGGTCCGGGTGTCGCCAAAGGCCTTCGGCAAGGATCGGCGCCTGCCGATCACCAACGGATGGACGGGCTGATGATCAACCGCAAGCAGGTGTCCAACGCCGTCACCGTCGTGCAGTTCGACCACGGCCGGGTGAGCGCCCTCGACCTGGAGTTCCTGCTGGCCCTGCGGGCCGAACTGGCCGACCTGGCCGAGACCGGCGCAGCGCTGGTGCTGACGGGGACGGGCTCGGCGTTCTCGGCCGGCGTCGACCTCGTCCGGATCCTCGACGGCGGCGCCGACTACGTCGCCCAGTTCATCCCCGCCCTTGTCGGCGCCTTCGACGATCTCTTCGCCTACGAGCGCCCGGTGGTGGCGGCGCTCAACGGGCACGCCATCGCCGGCGGCTGCGTGATCGCCGCCTGCGCCGACCACCGGTTCATGGCCGACGGGCGGGCCCGCATCGGCGTCCCCGAGCAGCTCGTCGGCGTCGCCTTCCCGGCGGTGGCCCTGGCCGCCGTGCGCTACGCCACCGGCGACGTCGGCGTGGCCGACCTCGTCAACAGCGGCGGGACGCACCTGCCGGCCGAGGCGCTGCGGCGCGGCCTGGTCGACGAGGTGGTGCCCGAGGCCGAAGTCCTCGACCGGGGGATGGCCAAGGCCGAGCAGCTGGCCCAGATCCCGGCGGCGACCTTCGCCCACACCAAGCGCTCGCTGCGGGACCGGTACTGGACGGAGGTCGAGACCACCGGCCGCCAGCGCGACTCCGAGATGCTCGAGCTGTGGAAGTCGCCGGAGACGTTCAGCGCCATTGCGGCCTACGTCCAGAAGACGCTCGGGAAGTAGGCGGTGCCCTGATGGCGGACCCCTCGGCACCGCGCTCGCCGTTCGCCCCCTGGGACCGGCGGGAGCTGCCCGGGCTCTTCACCGTGGAGGAGTCGGCCCGCCGCGTGGGCCACTACGCCTGGATCGAGATGCGGCTCTTCGAGGCGCTGGGGGGATGGGTGGCGACCGTTCCCGAGCTCGACGTGAAGACGATGCTGGGCCGGCACTGTTACCACCACGCCTGGCACGCCGAGCTGTGGCACAAGCGCCTCCCCGAACTGCGGGAGATGCGGCCGGAGCGGATGATCCGGGCGGCCAACGCCGCGCTGCAGGCGTTCGTCGCCGCCCTCACCGAACCCGAGGCCCCCGAGCTCACCATCGAGAAGCTCGTCGGGGTGTACCGCGTGCTGCTGCCCCGCAAGATCGGCGCCTACACCTACCACCTGGCCGCCACCAGCCGGATCACCGACGGGCCGACGATCCGGTCGCTGGGCTTCATCCTCGAGGACGAGACGACCGACTGGCGTGAAGGGGAGATGGTCCTGCAATCGCTGCTGCAGAGCGACGAGGAGGTCGCCCGGGCCGGCCGGCGCCAGGGCGAGCTCGAGACGCTGATCAGCCGGGCGGGGGGCATCGCCGGCCCCGGTAGCCTCGGGGCGAACTCCGACTCGAAAGTGGGGGCTGCGTCATGAGGAAGGGTTTCCCGGCTGAGGACCTCGCCCGCGACAGCCGCTTCCGGCGGGCCCGCACCGAGGACCGCATCACCGATCCCCGCAACCAGTTCCTCTCCCAGCAGGGCCGCCGGGCCGGCCGCCTCACCCCGGAGCGGCCCGACGCCGCCCACGCCGCCCGCCAGATGATGCACGGCATCTTCGTCGGCGAGATCCAGGCGCTGGAGGGCGCCGGCCGCACGGTGTGGGACTTCGACGCCGAGGAAGCCCCGTTCGCCCTCAAGCTCGACATGGCCCGCCAGTGCTGGGATGAGGCCCGCCACACCGAGATCTCGGTGAAGCTCGGCGAGTGGATGGGCACGGAGGTGGGCGAGTTCGCCGAAACGACGTTCCTC
>JAICYE010000165.1 GCA_025934385.1 Acidimicrobiia bacterium
CTCCGGCAGTTCGCCGGCCAGCTTGAAGCCCACCACCGGCGGGATGAGCATCGAGATCGGCTGGCCGAGCATGGCCGCCTCGGCCTCGATGCCGCCGACGCCCCAGCCGACCACGCCGAGGCCGTTGACCATCGGCGTGTGGGAGTCGGTGCCGACGAGGGTGTCGGGGAAGGCGATCCCGTCCCGGTGGGCGACGACGGTGGCCAGGTACTCGAGGTTGACCTGGTGGCAGATGCCGGTGGCCGGGGGCACCACCCGCAGCGTGTCGAAGGCCTGCTGACCCCAGCGGAGGAACTGGTAGCGCTCGAGGTTCCGCTCGAATTCCAGCGCCGAGTTGCGGACGATGGCGTCGGGCACGCCGAAGACGTCGACCTGCACGGAGTGGTCGATCACGAGGTCGACGGGGATGCCGGGCTCGAGCCCGGCCGGGTCGGCGCCCCGCTCGGCCACGGCGTCCCGCATGGCGGCGATGTCGACGATGGCCGGCACGCCGGTGAAGTCCTGCATGAGGACCCGGGCGGGCCGGAAGGCGATCTCCCGGTCGTCGCCCTCCCGGTTGCCGCCGGCGAGACCCTCGATGTCGGCGGCGGTGACGGTCACGCCGTCTTCGAAGCGGAGCAGGTTCTCGAGGAGGATCTTGAGCGAATACGGGAGCCGGTGGACTCCGAAGCTGTCCTCGAGGGCGGCCAGCCGGAAGATGTCGTGGCGGCGATCTCCGACCGTGATGGGGGCGCGGGCGTCAAAGCTGTTCACGCCGCCAGTCTGCCCACCCCGACGCCGCCCGAACTAGCTGGGGTCCCCCGCCAGGGCGCAGGCGCAGTCGAAACAGGAGGCGACGGCCTCGGGATCGCCGGCCAAAAGCTCGACCCAGGCGGCCGACAGCCAGACGGCGGCGTCGCAGTGGCGGCAGCGCCCGACCGTCCAGCCCTCACCGGGCGCGGAGCCGGACGAGACCCGCTCGGCGATGAGGCTGCGTAGCAGTCGTGCCTTCACGTTCCCTTAATTGGCCGGTTTCCGCGACGTACCTCTTCTTTCCCCGACCGGGAGCGTTTGAGTCGCGGCGAACGCGGCTTTGGGGCGGCCTTTCGTCAGCCGCCGGCGCCGGCGGCGGCGCGGTCGTCGTCGGCGTACCGCAGGGCGAGCCCGCCGAGAAGCAGCGCCACGCCGGCCACCAGGAGGTAGTCGCCGATGTTCCGGCCGGTGCGGGGAATCGAGGCGGGCGGGTTGGTCGACTCCTGCGTCCCCTCGACCGACGGCTGCAGCGAGCCGGTCCCCGACGGGTTCTGGAGCTGCGAGCCGAGCACCTGGGCCTCGGTGCTGGTCGTGGTCGAGCCGGACCCGGCCGTCGTGGCTGTGGTCGAGGACGTCGCCTCCGCCTGCCCTCCAGTGGATGACGTGGACGAGTTGTCGGCCGGAGGCGCCTCGGTCGAGGACGTCGGGAGGATGTCGAGCGGCGACGACGTCGTCGTGGTCGTCGACGCCTCGGTGGTTGTGGTTGACGCTTCGGTGGTGGTGGTGCTGGGGGCCGCCGTGGTGGTTGTGGTTGACGCTTCGGTAGTGGTGGTGCTCGGCGCTGCCGTGGTGGTGGTACTGGGCGCTGCCGTGGTGGTTGTGGTTGACGCTTCGGTAGTGGTGGTGCTCGGCGCTGCCGTGGTGGTCGTGCTCGGCGCCGACGTGGTCGTGGTGCTCTGGGCGGCGGTCGTAGCGGTCGTCGAGGACGTCACCGGCGTGCCCGTGCAGCCGTCGCCGTAGTCGTAGTCCTTGAACCCGTCGCCGTTCTTGACGGTGAAGTAGGCGCTCGGGACGTTCCCCTGGAAGACGACGGTGTACGTGCCGGTCCTCGCATTCGAGAACTTGGCTCCCGTCCGGCCGGTGGGCGGATCCTCCTGGTTGAGCTCCGGCTTGTCGGACGGAAGGTCGTGGTGTTCGAGGCCTGGTCATAGCTCCGGGAGCCGGACACGCTGGTGACCTTGTCGTTGTAGGCCCCCGCCTGGGCGCCGGTGGCCATGAGGCCCAGGGTCATGACGGCGAGGCCGGCCGCCATGAGCGCGTTGCCGATGGTCCGCTGGCCCACGACGATCCCCTTTCGCGTTCGAGCATGAGGAAGCTGCGATTGAAAGGGGACGGCTCGAGGCCGGTCGCATCCGAACCGTCGAATTTCCCGGGTGCGGAGAGTAGTCTCAGTGCAACTACTATCCGCCGGGAGGAGACGCGATGACGGAACCATCGGGCTGGCCGGGCGAGCTGACGCCGGCCGATCTCGACCTCGTGGCCGAACCGACCGGTTCGGTGGCCGCCGCCCTGGCCTGGGCCGAGCTCGTGCTCGACGGGCGGATCGCCGAGTCCTGGCCGGGCACCGGGCCGGCCTTCCGACGGCATCTCACCCGGCACTGGGCCTGGAACCACCGCTTCGCCCTCCACAGCGCCGGTCGCGACCCGCTGGAAGTCGCCAACGGCCTGGCCGACTCCGGGCCCGAGCATCCTCTCTGGCCGGTATTCGCCCGCAGCCAGCAGATGCCCGACACCGGCGGTCGGCGCCGCCTCCCCGGCTGGGTCGCCGCCGGTCCGCCCGAACCGGCCGGCCCCGACCTCGAGGTCGTCCACCTGGCGGCAGCGGAGTGCGCCGGCCACGAGCGCGTCGTGCCTCCCCTCACGCTGGTGCTCCGGTTGACCCCCCGGGGCTGGCAGGTCGAAGGCCACGGCTGCACCCCGGCGCCGGCGCGTTGGCCGCCCTGCCGCTCGTAGACGGGCCCCGCACCCCTTCGCCGGCCGCCCGACCGGCCCCCGGATCGGCGCCGGGGTCCCCGCTCGGCGAGGATGGGGCCATGGAGCCCCTCGATCCCGAGCTGCTCGACACCGTCCTCAGCCTGGCGCTGGCCGCCGGCAACGGCGACGACGAGGCCGTGGAAGTGCTCGTCCGGGCCTCGGAGCCGGCCGATCTCGCCGTGACCGGGGCCGGGGTCATCTGGCGGATGGCCGCCGCCCTCGGCCGGCTGGTCCAGCCGGAGCGGTCGGCGCCGCAGATGATCCACGTCTTCGGCCAGGCCCTGAAAGAGGGGGCTTGAGGCCGAACTGACCGTGGCCTGACGTTCGGCACAAGAAATCAACCGTCGGGCAGGAGTTCTGCCCGATGAGGGCGTAATTCACGTGAGTTACCCCCCTCAGCTCTGGGCCGCTTTTCCTCCGCCTGTGCCGAACGGAGAGCCATGTACGTTTCGTCCCTTTCCCGCCTCCGGCGTGGGTTCATCGCGCTCGTCGCCGTGGCGCTGGCCGGGCTGACGCCGGTGCTCACCTCCGGCGTGGCGGCGCCCGCCGGCGCGGCCGGCGCCACGCCGTCGACGGGCTACTGGATGGTCGCCTCCGACGGCGGCATCTTCTCCTACGGCGGCGCCCGCTTCTTCGGTTCGACGGGGGCCATCAAGCTCAACATGCCGATCGTGGGCATGGCCGCCACGCCGTCCGGTGGGGGCTACTGGCTGGTGGCGTCGGACGGCGGCATCTTCTCCTTCGGCGACGCCTCGTTCTTCGGGTCGACCGGTTCGATGAAGCTCAACAAGCCGATCGTCGGCATGGCCGCCACCCCGTCGGGCCAGGGCTACTGGCTCGTCGCCTCCGACGGCGGGATCTTCGCCTTCGGCGACGCCGCCTTCTTCGGCTCGACCGGTTCGATGAAACTCAACAAGCCGATCACCGGGATGACGCCGTCGGGCAGCGGCCACGGCTACCGGATGGTGGCCACCGACGGCGGGATCTTCGGCTTCGGCGACGCCGCCTTCTACGGCTCGACCGGCGGCCAGGCGCTGGCCAAGCCGATCGCCGGGATGGCGCCGACGCCGTCGGGCCAGGGCTACTGGCTCGTGGGCTCCGACGGCGCCATCTTCCCCTTCGGCGACGCCGCCAAGCTCGGCTCCGCCTCGGCGCTGCGGTCGGTGGCGGCCGTCGCCCCCACGTCGACCGGGGCCGGCTACTGGGCCGTGAGTTCCGACGGTGCCCTGGCCGCCTTCGGTGACGCCGCCGACCTCGGCCATCCATCCGGTCTGACCCGGCCCATCGTCGGGATGGCCGTGCTCCCCGCCGGCGCCGTGCCGGGCGGGCCCGGCACCCCGGCCGACAACGGGTCGGGCCCCGTGCCCACCACCGACACGACCGTGACCACCGCCCCCCCGCCGGTCGGGGCGCAGAGCTTCGCCTCGGAGGCGCTGGCCGGCACCTACGGGACCGGTCCCGCCATCACGGTCGACCCCAGCCATCCCTTCCGCACCGTGTGCGGCAACGCCCCGAAGCCGCAGCCGGGCCAGCCTTCCCCTCAGAACCCCTGCAACGCCGGCAATCCGCCCAACTTCGCCAACGAGGTGCGCTCCATCGTCCAGGTCGGGGACCGGGTCTTCGTCGGCGGGTTCTTCCCCGACGGGTGGGACACCGGCGTGAAGCCCGAGAACCCGTCCAACCCGCCCATGCGCTACCTGGCCGAGCTCGACGCCAACACGGGCCGGCCCATCCCGAACTCCTACTTCACGAAGAATGCCGTCATCGCCGCCAACCCGTCGTGTACCCCGACACTCGAGCCGAAGTCGTCGTCGGCCTGCACGGTCGAGGCCATGGCGGTGTCGCCCGACGGGAAGCGCCTCTACATCGGCGGCCGGGTCAACAACGTGAACGGGCACCCGGTCAGCCGCCTCGCCGCCCTGAAGCTCGACGAGGGCCAGCCCGATGACGGCACGCTCGACACGACGTTCACGATCAACGGCGGGCCCAGCGCCTCCGTCCACTCCCTGGACGCGGTCGGCGACCGGGTGTACGTCGGGGGCTCGTTCACCCACTGGGGCGTCAATGGCGCGGGCTGCTCCGACACCGGCGGGGCCACCGCCAACTGCCCGCTGTACCCGGGGATCGTGGCCCTGGACCTGGGCGGGAACCTCATCACGAGCTTCAACCCGCCGCCCTACGACAACGGCTCCTACGCCGGCCGGCGCGGTGTCACCTCCGTCACCCCCGGCGTGATCTACTCGATCAAGGCCACGCCGGACGGGCAGACGCTCATCCTGGCCGGCGACTTCATCAACTTCAGCGAATCGCCGTCGTGCGGCAATCCCGGTGAGCCGCCCTGCAACCACGGTGGGATCGTCGCCGTCAGCGCCCGCGACGGGAGCCTGTCGACGTGGCGGCCGGTCAACGCCCGCCCCGTCTTCGAGCTGGCCCTCTCGCCGGACGGGACCAAGGTCTACGGCGCGGCGGGCGGCGGCGGCGGCGCCGTCCTGGCCTTCAGCGTCGGCAAGGACACCCAGGACTGGCAGGGCAACACCGACGGCGACACCCTGGCCGTGGCCGCCACCGGGTCGATGGTCTACGCCGGCGGGCATTTCGACGCCGTGTGGACCAAGCCGTACGACCCCAACGATCCCGACCTCAAGGGCATCGGCTGCCTCCACCCGGCCGGCGGCGGGGCCACGATCTGCATCGGCGAGCCCGGCTGGGTCGACAACCGCCATATCGGCGCCTGGGACGTCAACGGCAACCCCGTCACCGGTCCGACCGGCTTCCACGGCCAGGCCGACACCGCCGAGGGCCCCTCGTTCATGCTGGCCGGCACGAACGCCCTCTACGTCGGCGGCAACTTCTTCGACACCGCCACGACCTCCACGGAGCACCAGAAGGCGAACGGAAACAGCGTCAGCCTCAACAACCCGACGTACCACCCCGGGTTCGCCATGTTCCCGGGCCAATAGGGAGC
>JAICYE010000457.1 GCA_025934385.1 Acidimicrobiia bacterium
CCCACCATCAGGGTCGTGCCGTCGCCGGTGAGGGCCAGGCTGTCCACGACGGCCGTGTAGGTCGGCTGCCCGCTCGGGCACGGCGTGGTTCCGGCGGCGTAGCAAGGATCCTCGGTCGGCTTGCCGGTGTGGGTCGAATAGACGCCGCCGTAGTCCGTTGGCGCCACGAAGGTCGTGTCGAGATCCCCATTCTCCTTGAATGCGGCCAGGTCGGCCTGAGGAATCGTGCCGCCGAGGGTCTTCCATGCGCCGCCGACGTACACCAGGCCGTTGGCCGGCAGGATGGCGTTGACGTGGGCGCTGGGGGAGGGCGGGTTGAACGTCCCGTCGACCTTGCCGGTGTTGATGTCGAGAGCCGCCAACTTCGGCAGGTGCTGGCCGCCGATGTTGTTGAACTCGCCGCCGACGTAGAGCCGCTTGCCGTCGGGCGAGACCGCCAGGGCGTTGACGAAGCCGTCGGGAGCGGCGTTGGCCGTCCAGGTCGAGCCCGGGATGGGCGCGCCGGTGGTGGCGTCGAGCTCGGCCAGGTAGGCGACCGGCGGGCTGGCCGCCTTCTTGTTGGGATCGAGGAGGTTGGTGAACTGCCCGCCGATGAACACCCGGTTGCCGTACTGGGCGACGGCGTCGACTTCTTGGGCGTACTGGGTGGGGCTGGTCCGGAGCGGGTCGGGCGGCGTCTGCCAGCTGGCGATCGCCGTCGAGGAGAACGGCATGGCTGTACCGCCCGGCAAGGCCGTCGTGGTGGTCACGGCCGGGGCGGTGGTGTTCGTCGTGCCGCCGGGGCCGCCCGGGGTGCCGGAGGCGGCGCCGGGGACGGGAGCCGTGCCGACGATGGGGTTGGCCGGCGGGTGGTCCCCGAGGGAGCCTTGGAAGGGGAGGTTGGAGAAGGCGAAGATGCCGCCGTCGGAGCCCACCATGAGGTAGCCGTCGCCGTAGCGGACGAGGCCGACGACGGGCTTGTTGAGCTTGGTGGAGCCCATGGAGCCCTTGAAGCCGGCGTCGCCGAAGGCGAAGACGCCGCCGTCGGAGGCCACCAGCCAGTAGCCCTTGTTGGTCGCCGTGGGGACGATGCCCTCGACCGGCTTGTTGAGCTTGAGGTTGCCGGTGGAGCCCCAGAAGGGGGCGCCGAAGGAGAAGACGCCGCCGTCGCCGGCCACCATCCAGTAGCCGGAGCCGTCGGGGGTGACGGTGGAGCTGACGACGGGGGCGTTGAGGTGCTTGCCCGCCATGTCGCCGAGGTTCTGGGCGTCGCCCTTGGTGATGACCCGGCCGGCGCTGGTGAAGATCCAGTAGCCCTGGCCCGACGGGGTGGCCGACAGGCTGACGGCCTTCTCACCCGGCGCGAGGGCGGCGTTGCCGAGGGGGGCGGCGTGGCCGAAGGCGAAGACGTCACCCCGGTCGTCGAGGACGTAGTAGCCGCCACCGTCCGGCGTCGGCTCGACGTGCGTGGCCTGGGCGCCGGCCGGCAACGCCGGGCTGCCCAGATCGGCGGCGGCGCCGAACGGGTAGACCTTGCCGTCGCTGCCGACCATCCAGTACCCGGACGACGACGCCGCGCTGGCGGGGGCGTCGGCGTGGGCCTGGGGGGCGGACTGGGCCAGCGGGAGGAACGCGGCGACGGCGACGGCCGCGGCGGCCGCCAGCCGGCGCCGGAACCGGGAGGTGGTGAGGGGGGCGGGCGAGGGGAACACGGCACCTCTCAGGGAGGGGAAGCCAGGGGCCCCGCGGCGGCGAACCGCAGCGGGGCCCTGGACGATGTGGTCAGTTAGGAGTCGAGGGTGGCAGCGAAGACGATCGGGTGGGCCGGCGGGTTGTCACCCAGCGAACCCTGGAACGGCTTGCTGGAGAAGTCGAAGATCCCACCATCGGAGCCGACCATCAGGTAGCCGTCGCCGTAGCGGACCATGCCCACCACCGGCTTGTTGAGGTTCTTGTCGCCCATCGAGCCCTTGAAGGGAGCGTTGCCGAAGGCGAAGATGCCGCCGTCGGACGCCACCAGCCAGTAGCCCGACCCGTCCCGGTTGGGGACGAGCGCCTCGACCGGCTTGTTGAGCGGCTTGCCGCCCATCGAGCCGATGAAGTGGGCGTCACCGAAGGCGAACACGCCACCGTCGGAGGCCACCATGTAGTAGCCCTGGCCGGACGGCGTCGGGATGGAGCCGAGGACGGGGCCGTTGAGGGTCAGGTTGGACAGGTCGCCGAAGCTGCGGGCGTCGCCGTGGGTGAAGACGCGGCCCTTGCTGGTGAACAGCCAGTAACCGTGGCCCGAGGGGGTCGACGAGAGGCTCGTCACCTTCTCGCCGGCTCGGAGAGCCGAAGGGTCGACGCCGCCGAGAGTGCTGTCGGCGTCACCGAAGGCGTACACACCGCCCCGGTCGTCGTTGATCCAGTAGCCCCGGCCCGTGGGGGTCGGCTCGATGTGGACGGCCTTGGTTCCGGCCGGAATCGAAGCGTTGCCCATCGACTTGGCGTCACCGAAGGCGTACACGTTGCCGTCGTTGCCGAGCATCCAGTAGCCCGACTGGCCCGGAACCGGGGTGCAGTTCAGGAGGCAGCCGGTGGGGGCGGTGGTCGGAGGCGTCGCCACAATCGTGGTGGTGACCGTGTCGGGGGCGTCCCACAGCACCCGGACCAGGTTGTTCTTGCTGTCGGCGATCCAGAGATTGTTGTGGGAGTCCATGGTCAGGTCG
>JAICYE010000331.1 GCA_025934385.1 Acidimicrobiia bacterium
ACCCCACCGTTTTCCTCGGGGGCACCGCCGGGGCGGTCATCGGCGGCGGCCGCGAGGTGGAGGACTCCCCCGCCCTCTCGCTCTTCGCCGCCCGGCTGCCGGCCACGCTGCTGACGCCCGTCCGCCTCGAGGTCGTGCCGACGCCCGACGGGCCGTCGCTCGTCGGCTGGCCGGACCATCCCGACGGCACGATGCTGCTGATGGCCGATCCCTTCACGTTCCCGGCCGACGCCTTCCTCGACCGCGTCAACGAGGACCTGCCCAAGCTCCAGATCATCGGCGGGCTGGCCTCGGCCGCCATGCAGCCCGGCGGCAACCGCCTGGTGCTCGACGACCAGGTCACCGACTCCGGGGCGGTCGGGGCCGTGCTGACCGGCGGCGTCGAGGTCCGCACGGTCGTCTCCCAGGGCTGCCGGCCGGTGGGGAAGCCCTACGTCGTCACCAAGTCGGACCGGAACTTCCTGCTCGAACTGGGCGGCAAGTCGGCCCTGGAGCGGCTGCAGGAGACGGCCACGGCCGCCTCCGACGAGGAGCGGGAACTGATGCGGCGGGGCCTGCAGATCGGCTGCGTCGTCGACGAGACCCGGCTGGAGTTCAGCCGGGGTGACTTCCTCGTGCGGGGCGTGGTCGGCGCCGACCAGCGCAGCGGCGCCATCGCCGTGGGCGACTCCATCCCCGTCGGGCGGACGGTGCAGTTCCAGGTCCGCGACGCCGGTTCGGCCGATGAGGACCTCCGCGACCTCCTCACCTCGACGGAGGCCGACGCCGCGCTGCTGTTCACCTGCAACGGGCGGGGCCAGCGGCTCTTCGGCGAGGCCGACCACGACGCGAGCGTCGTCGACCAGCTGCTCGGTCCGCTGCCGGTGGCCGGCTGCTTCTGCGCCGGGGAGCTCGGCCCGGTCGGCGCCCGCAACTTCCTCCACGGCTTCACGGCCAGCCTGGCGCTGTTCACCTCCTGAACACCCCGGCCGGGGAGTGTGGGACCCCCTCGGGCCCGGGTAGCCACGTAGGAGGGCGAGAAGGACACCGCCGTTAGGCTGGGTGGTCGATCCCGAGGGAAGGACTGGCGCGCATGGCGAACGAGCTCGAGGCCAAGGCCATCAACGTGATCCGGGGGCTGGCGATGGACGCCGTCCAGAAAGCCAACTCCGGCCATCCGGGGACGGCCATGGCCCTCGCGCCCCTGGCCCACGTGCTCCACACCCGGATCCTGCGCTACGACGCCGGCGAGCCGGGGTGGCCCGACCGCGACCGGTTCATCCTCTCCGCCGGGCACGCCTCGATGCTGCTGTACTCGATGCTCTACCTGACCGGGTTCGGCCTGGCCCTCGACGACATCAAGCAGTTCCGGCAGTGGGGGTCCCGCACCGCCGGCCATCCCGAGCACGGCCACGCCCCCGGCATCGAGGTCACCACCGGGCCGCTCGGCCAGGGCTTCGCCAACGGCGTCGGCATGGCCATCGCCGAGGCCAACCTGCGGGCCCGCTTCGGCGCCGACGTCTGTGACCACCGCATCTTCGCCATCTGCTCCGACGGCGACCTCGAGGAGGGCGTCAGCCACGAGGCGGCATCGCTGGCCGGCCATCTCCGGCTCGGCCGGCTCGTCTACGTCTACGACGACAACCACATCACGATCGACGGCAAGACCGAGATCTCCCTCACCGACGACGCCGGGAAGCGGTTCGAGGCCTACGGCTGGCACGTCGTGCGGGCCGGCGAGGTCTCGGAGGACACCGACGCCCTCGAAGCCGCCCTCCGGGAAGGCATCGCCGAGGAGGAGCGTCCGACGCTCGTCATCCTCCGCAGCCACATCGGCTACCCGTCGCCGAACTTCACCGACTCGCCCAAGGCCCACGGCGAGCCGCTCGGCGCCGACGAGGTCGCCCGGGTCAAGGAGATCCTCGGCATGCCGGCCGAGAACTTCTGGGTGCCCGACGACGTGCTCTCCTTCTACCGGGAGGCGGGGCGGCGCGGCGCCCGCCAGCGGGACGCCTGGGCCGGTAGGGTCGAGCGGTTCCGCACGCAGGAACCCGGGCTGGCCGAGGAGTATGACGCCTGCCTGGCCGGGCGGGGCCGGGCCGGCTGGGAGCAGAAACTGCCGTCGTGGCCGGTCGGCGAGCAGGTCGCCACCCGGGCCGCCTGCGCCGACACCCTCGGAGCCGTCGCCGGCCTCGTCCCCGGGCTCGTCGGCGGCGGCGCCGACCTGACCGGGAACACCGGCACCAAACTCTCCGGCTTCGGCGTGTTCTCCCCCGAGGACCGCAGGGGCCGCCAGATCTACTTCGGCGTGCGGGAGCACGGTATGGGGGCGGCCATGAACGGCATGGCGCTGCATGGCGGCGTCCTCCCGTTCGGGGGGACGTTCCTGATCTTCTCCGACTACATGCGGGGGTCGGTGCGCCTCGCCGCCCTGGAGCAGGCCCGCACCTGCTTCGTCTGGTCGCATGACTCGGTCGGTCTCGGGGAGGACGGGCCGACCCACCAGCCGGTCGAGCACCTCGCCTCGCTGCGGGCCATCCCGGGTCTGCGGGTGATCCGTCCGGCCGACGCCAACGAGACGGCGCAGTGCTGGCCGATCCACGTCAACGGCGAGGGGCCGAGCGCCTTCATCCTCTCCCGACAGAAGCTGCCGGTCCTGGAGGGGACGGCGGAGCGGGCGGAGGCCGGCGTGGCCCGCGGCGCCTACGTCCTCGTGGACGAGCCGGGCGACCTCCAGCTCGTCCTCATCGGGACGGGCTCGGAGGTCTCGATCTGCGTCGAGGCCCAGAAGACCCTGGCCGGTGAAGGGATCTCGGCCCGGGTCGTGTCCATGCCGTGCTGGGAGCTGTTCCAGCTGCTGTCGGAGGACGAACAGGTGGCGGTGCTGCCGCCGGGGGCGCCGAGGCTGTCGGTGGAGGCGGCCGCCACCCTCGGCTGGGAGCGCTGGGCCGACGACGCCATCGGGCTCGACCGCTTCGGCGCCTCGGCTCCCGGCGCCACCGCCTTGGAAAAGTTGGGTTTCACCCCTGAGTGCGTCGTCGACCGGGCCCGGGCCCTGCTGGCGTCGGGCGGCCATCGGAAAGGCACCCCGCCCGGCTTCGGCGGCGCCACCGCTGAGAGGAGAGAGCAGCCATGACATCTGGATCGGGCACATCGCCCATCGCCCGGCTTCTGGACTACGGCCAGAGCCCCTGGTACGACAACATCCGCCGCTCGCTGCTGGAGGGCGGCGACCTGGCCCGGATGATCGAGCACGACGGGATCCGGGGCGTGACCTCCAACCCGACGATCTTCGAGAAGGCCATCTCGGCCGGGAACGAGTACGACGAGGTCATCCACCGGCTCGGCCGGCAGGGCATGTCGAGCGACGAGGTCGGCTGGGAGCTGCTGATCGAGGACGTCGGCATGGCGGCCGACATCCTCCGCCCGGCCCACGACGCCGCCGGCGGCGCCGACGGGTTCGTGTCGATCGAGGTGGCGCCGGAGCTGGCGGCCGACACCGAGGGCTCCATCGTTCAGGCCCGGGACCTCCACCAGCGCCTGGCCCGGCCCAACGTGATGGTCAAGATCCCGGCTACGCCGGAGGGCGTCCCGGCCATCGAGGAGATGATCGCCTCGGGCCGCAACATCAACATCACGCTGATCTTCTCGCTGGTCCGCTACGGCGAGGTCATCGAGGCCTACTTCTCGGGGCTGGAGCGCTTCGCCGCTTCGGGCGGCGACCTGTCGAGGGTGAACTCGGTGG
>JAICYE010000515.1 GCA_025934385.1 Acidimicrobiia bacterium
CGGCGCAGGGCTGAAGGCCGCCTCATGGGACCAACCCCGCGGTGCTGCATCGCTCCCCCCGACCTGCTGGCCGCCGTGGCCGAGCGCGGCGCGGCCCTCGACCGGCAGGCGGCCCTGCGGGCCCTGGCCGCCTCGGCGGCGCTGCGGGCGCAGCGCACGGCCGTCGCCCGCCTGCTGCGGGAGCTCGGCGCCGACCACGAAACGGCGCTGGGCGTGGCGTCGCGGACCGGAGGACGGCGCACCGTCTACGACGCCGGCCACGGCGGAGAGAGCGACCTGCCGGGCAAGAAGGTCCGGGGCGAGGGCGACCCGCCGGTCAAGGACACGGCCGTCAACGAGGCCTACGACGGTGCCGGCCTGACCTACCGCTTCTACAAGGACGTCTTCGACCGTGACAGCATCGACGGCAAAGGCATGGAGCTGATCTCGTCGGTCCACTACGGCACCGACTTCGACAACGCCTTCTGGAACGGGTCGCAGATGGTCTACGGCGACGGCAGCGGCCGGATCTTCGTCCGGGGCGGGCTGACGAAGGACGTCGACGTCATCGCCCACGAGCTCACCCACGGCGTCACGCAGATGACCGCCGCCCTGGAGTACTCCAAGCAGCCGGGGGCGCTCAACGAGTCGTTCTCCGACGTGTTCGGCTCCCTGGTCAAGCAGCACCACCTCCAGCAGACGGCCGACGAGGCCGACTGGCTGATCGGCGCCGGCGTCCTCGGCACGGCCTTGCGCGGTAAGGCCCTCCGGTCGATGAAGGCGCCGGGCACGGCCAACGACCTCGACCGCCAGGCCGGGTCGATGAGCGGCTATGTCGACCTGCCCGATGACAACGATCCGAAGAACGACAACGGCGGCGTCCACATCAACTCCGGCATCCCCAACCGGGCCTTCTACCTCGCCGCCACCGCCATCGGGGGCCACGCCTGGGAGGCGGCGGGGAAGATCTGGTACGTGACGCTGACCGAGCGGCTCGAGCCGGGTGCCGACTTCCGGGCGGCGGCCGACGCCACCATCGCCGTGGCCGGCGACCTCTTCGGCGCGGCCGGCACCGAACGCCAGGCGGTGAGCGCGGCCTGGAAGGATGTCGGGGTCCTGTAGTGGACCGGGTCCGGAACCGGTGAAGGTCTCGGTGGTGCGGGGCGGCGGACTGGCCGGCCTCGTCGGGACGACGACCGCCGATTCCGAGACCCTCGCCCCCGACGACGCCGAAACGCTGCGTCACAAGGTCGACGAGGCCGGCTTCTTCGACCTGCCGGCCGAGGGCGGCGGCCCGTCGGCCGGGCCCGATCGCTTCGCCTACGCCGTGACGGTGGAGGACGACGACCGCGCCCACACCGTCCGCCGCGGCGAAGCCGACCTCCCCGACGGGGTCAGGGCGCTCGTGGCCTGGGTCAGCTCGGTGCCCGGGCGGCGGGAGGGCGTGGCGCCGCCCGGTGACACGCCCGCGCCGTGATGGTCCCGGTGGGGCGATTCGGGCGTTTTGTCGATCTTTAAGCGAATTGCGACTGAACGGGCTGAATGCCGGGTAACGACGAAAGTGTCACTGGGGGTCAGCGACCACCAGGAGTGACAACGCTGACGAACGCTGCTCGCGGAACCGAGCCTTCGGCTGACAGCCGGAGGGAAGGAGGTTGTGCATGCGGAAACTGGTCATCGCCCTCGCGGCGGCGGCCCTCGTGGTGGCCCTCGGGGCGCCGGCCTACGCCGACAGCGGCCGGAGCTCGACGTCGAACGGCCACTTCACGACGCTGGCTCACCATGGCGACCGGCACGGCGGCTGGCACCACGGGGACCACCACGGACACGACGGCTACCGCCACCACGGCTACTACCGCCATCACGACGGGTACCACCACGGCTACCCGTACTACTACGACGGCTACTACGACGGCGGCTACTACGACGGCTATGACGGCGGCCGTTGCCGTTGGGCCTACTACCACGACCGCTACTGGTTCGACCGCTACTGCGGTGGTTACTACGACGGCTACTACCGGCCGTACGCCACGGATTCGAACCCCGCCCCCGACCAGATGACAACTGGCCCCGACCAGATGACCCCTGCCCCCGACCAGAACCCCCCGGCCCCCGACCCGCACGCCCCCGGCCCCCCGCTCCTGCGCCCCGCCCCCGCCCCGACGCACCCCGGGGCGGCGCGCCCC
>JAICYE010000575.1 GCA_025934385.1 Acidimicrobiia bacterium
CCGTGACGCTCGACGGCGCCGCCTATTGGCCGGCCAGCCCGTCCGACGCCGGCGACGCCTCCGAGGCCGGCTACTGGCCGTCGTGGTGCAACGGCTCGTCGGGAATGGGCACGGCCTTTCTCCGGGCCCACCTCGCCACCGGCGACCCGGGCTTCCGGCTGGCGGCTGAGGCGGCCGCCAAGGCCGGCCTGCGGGAGCGGTGGCGCAGCACCGCCGGGCAGTGCCACGGCCTGGCCGGCGACGCCGAACTCCTCCTCGACCTCCATGAAATCGCGCCTTCACCGGCCTACCGGCGGGCAATCCTCGACGCCGCCGAGGCGCTGCTGCTCCAGCGCCGCACGCCGGCGGGCGCGGGAGGGACAGTCTTCGCCGACGACTCCGGCGGCACGATCAGCGCCGGCTTCGGCACCGGCCTGGCCGGTACGGGCGCCTTCCTCCTCCGGCTGGTGGCCGGCGGCCCCCGCCCGCTCCTGCTCGATGCTCTCCTTTCGGTGGACACCCCCGGGACCCCGGGCCTCACCGGCCCAGCCGAGAACGAAGCATGACCGATCCCCGCCCGTTCGACGTCGACGCCCTCGCCGCCGGCCTGGCCGCCCTGCCCGACCGGCGCGACTTCGCCTTCGCCCCCGAGCTCGGTCGCGTCGCCTGGGTCGACGAGGCGGCGGTGGAGTGGATCGACGATGACGATCCGGGCCGGATCGGCCGGGTCGTGTTCCCCGAGGCGCTGCCGGCCCCCGTCCAGCTGGAGATCATCGCCGCCGACCTCCTCGGCCTGTGCCGGCCGACGGCCGCCGGCCTCGAAGTTTTGGCCCTCGACCTCGACCCTGGATCCCTTTCTGAGGGCAGCGTGGCCGGCACCGGCTCGCCGCGCAGCATCGCCGACCTCGCCACGCCCCAGACCTGCCTCCTCCCCCGCCTGCCCGGAGACGAGACGCAGCTGCTGGCCGTGGTCGGGTTCGACGACATCACCACCCTGTGGCGGATCGGGTGGCGGGACGGGACGATGACCGAGGCCGGCCAGCTGCCGGCGCCGATCAACGGCGGCCTGTGGGTCGACGAAGCCGGCGAGCGGCTGGCGGTCAACCTCGAGGCCGAGTCGGGCCGCTCCAGCGTCTACGTGGTCGACTTCGCCGAGAAGACCTTCTCCCGCCTGTTCGAGGCCTCCCCCGACAGCGAGGACCGCATCGTCCTCGCCGACCCCGCCGACGGCCGGGTCGTGGTCACCACCGACGCCTTCGGCTATGCGGCAGTAGGCATGGCCCGGCCGAGCGCGGCCGCCGGCATCCGCTTCGTCCCCGCCCTCGACGACGGAGACGAGGCCGGCGAGCCCTGCGCGCTGCTGCCCGACGGCCGCACGGTCGTCCTGCGCCACGAGAACGGCGTCGAGACGCACCTCCGGCTGGCCGACTTCGAGAGCCTCGAGGTCGCCGGCCCGATCCCGCTCCCGGCCGGCGAGGCCGGCACGCCCGTCGTCGTCGACGGGCGCCGCCTCCGCTTCCCGTTCTCCGCTCCCAACGAGCCCTGGCGCCCCGCCTCCTTCGATCTGCGGACCGGCGCCTTCGCCTTCGACCCGCTTCCCGAGGCGGCTCACGCCGCCGATGTCAGGGGGACACCCCCTGTCCCCCGGGCCGAGGCGGCTCACGCCCCCGCGGTCAGGGGGACACACCCGGTCCCCGGGGCCGGGCCCACTCACGCGCCCGCGGAGGGGGGCGTGGGGGCGCCGGGGGCGTGGGTCCCCGCCGCGGCCGGGGCGAGGCCGGCGC
>JAICYE010000256.1 GCA_025934385.1 Acidimicrobiia bacterium
ATCGGCCTGGCGCCGCCCGGCGCGCCGCTCGGCCCGAACTGGGTGCGCCGGGCCGAACCATGGCCCGCTCTCGCCGAGGGCGACCGCGTGATCGCCGACGCCGACGGGCTCCGTACCGCCGACGGCCGGTTGATCGTCGACCGCCGTCACGCTGTCGGCTGGCTCGGGCCGCTGCCGGACCCTGCTCGTCTGTCAGGCGCGGCCATCCGCACGGTGGTCACCGAGGGGCTCGGTTCGTGCCGGGCCAGCGTCCTGTTCGAAGCGCCCTGGCAGGACACCGTCGAGCCGGCGGTGGCGGCGATCGGCCGGCTGGCGCCACTCGACGCGCTGAAGATCGCCGCCCGGGCTCTGGGCGGCCTCGGCCCTGGCCTCACCCCGGCGGGCGATGACGCCCTGTCGGGCATCCTGTTCGTCTTCCGGGCTCTCGGCGGCCCGAGCGCCGAACCGGCGTTGCTCGCCGTGGCCCGCTCCGTCCGCACCAGCGACCTCGGCACGGCGGCCCTCGACGCCGCCGCCCGGGGATTCCACATCGAACCCGTCCACGACCTCGTCCTGGCCGCCGCCACCGGCGACGGCCCCGCCGCCGCCAAGGCGGCGCTCGAGCTCGACCGCTTCGGCTCCTCCTCCGGCGCCGACATCGCCTACGGCCTTCGCGCCGCCTTCACCCGCCGATGAGTGAGCCGGGCCCAAGGCCCGGCTCACATTGGGAGATCGGTTCACTCCGTGGCCGCAAGCGACACCGCTTTCGCCGCTAGTAGCAATGGCGGTAGTGATGGTGGTACCGGTAGTGGCCGCACCCGTAGTAGTAGTCGTCGTCGTCGTAGCGGTGATGCCCGTAGTAGTAGTCGTCGTCGTCGTAGCGGTGATGCCGGTAGTAGTGGTCGTCGTAATCGCGGTGGTGGCGCCAATGGTCGTCACGGTCACCGTGATGCCAGCCGTCGTGGTGCCATCCGTGGGCCATGACCGAGATCGGCTGGTTGGTCGACTTCTGAGCGTTCTCCGCCCACGCCGGCACGGCAAGGCCCACGACCATCGTGACCCCGGCCAACACGGCGAGCACTCTGCGCATCCACTTCCTCCTTGTCCCCCGGCCCTCCCGCCGGGTGCACGGCCGATTGGGAGGCGTTCGTCAGTGCGCCCTGTCTGACCAGGCTGCTGACCCCCAGCGAACAAACCGGTCATAACACCCATAGTTAGCCTTCGCAACTATCTGGGACGCGAAGTGATGTCGGTAAGGCCGGCGCTCGCGCTCGGAGGTCGTCTCGGACCGATCAGGAGCGCTCGGTGGGGACGAAGACCTCGATCTGGTCGCCGGTCTGACGGGCCCGCAGCCGGGGCAGGGGCGGGGGTTCCGTCGGGAGCTGGTGGAACAGCGTGCGGCCGTCGAGAGCGAAGGCCGTGCGGTGGCAGGGGCAGTCGAGCCGGTCGGCGCCGGCGTTCAGCCGCAGCAGGCAGCCCCGGTGGGTGCAGGCGCCGGAGACGGCGAGGGGCTCGCCCCCGGCGGTCGCGCTGACGAAGCCCACGACCCCCGGAGTGGTGAAGGGCCGGGCGGCGCCGTCGGTCAGCGCCGCCGCCGGCGCCACCGGCACCCAGGCGCCCTCCACCGGGTCGACCTCCCTCGGGCCGGCCGCCGTCCGGGTGCCGCCGTTGTCGGCGTGGAGCAGCGTCCGGTCGACGACGACGCCGGCCACACCGGCCGCCACCGCCGCGCCCGCCCCGGCCAGCAGGGCCCGTCTCGGGATCCGTTCGGCGTCCGGCCGGCGCCCGTCAGCGGCCCGCCCGGCGGCGGCCGCGGTTCCGAGGATCGCGGGACCCGCACCGGTGCCGGTTCGCGCTCCCCCAACGTCGAGTTCGGCGGCCAGGCGGTCCCGGAGCTCGTCGACGAACGCCTCGGTCGGCACGCCGGCGCCGGGGTCGGCCTGGCGGAGCTCGATGGCCGCCCGCAGCAGGTCGGCGTCGCCGGGCTCGGCGGGCCCGGCCGGGATCGGCTGATCGTCGAGCACGGCGTCGACCGGCCGGCGGCGCTTGCGCCTCACGACGCCTCCTCGGGAAGGCTGGCGGCCAGGCGCAGGGCCCGGTGCTGGAGGACTTTGGCGTTGGCCACGCTCACGCCCATGGCCTGGGCGGTATCGCGCACCGAACACCCTTCCACGAAGCGGAGCTCGAGCACCCGCCGGTACCGGTCGGGCAGCGCGGCCAGGATCCGCCGGGCCCGCTCGGCGGAGCGGCCGACCGTGCCCGCCTCGGGGCCCGGCGCTTCGGCCTCGGGGTCGATGGCGGTCACCTCCACCCCGAGCCGCCGGCGCCAGTACGACGCCAGCACCGTCTGGGCCGCCCGGAGCAGGTACGCCCGCACCTCGCCCCGGGAGACCGACAGCCGCATCGGCCCGAGGGCGGCCAGGAACACCTCGGCGGTCAGGTCCTCGGCGTCGGGCCGGTTG
The DNA here is from genome assembly GCA_025934385.1 of Acidimicrobiia bacterium. The sequence goes on from JAICYE010000256.1 coordinate 2,442, forward strand.
CCGACCTTGGCGTACATCAGCCGGTGGATGCGGACGACGTTGTCGTCGTACACCTCCCGCCAGTCGACATAGCGGTCGGCGGGCGGCGCCACGGCCCGCAACTCGGGCCGCGGCCGGGCGACCCCGCCGCAGGGCGGCCGGTCGCCCGGCGCCTCGCCGCCAATCTCCTCCGCCATCCGTCCGCCTCGCATCGGCATCCTGCCCTCCGCTCAACGATACGGAGCGGGGTTACGCCAGGCTCACCTCGACGTCGGAGACATTGCGGAGCGTGTTGGACACGTAGCAGACCCGCTTCGCCGGCTCGAGCAACGGCTCGACGACCTCGCGGGGAGCGCCCGACCGCACCTCGACGGCCAGGCGGGCGAAGCCCGGCCCCTCGTAGACGCCGGTGGCGGCCACGGTGATGTCGGGGAGCTCGATGCCCCGCTTGGCCGCCACGTGGTACAGCGCCAGGGTGAAGCACCCGGCCAGCGAGGCCAGGAAGACCTCACTGGGCTGCGGGCCGGTGTCGCCGCCGCCGGAGCTCTCCGGCTCGTCGATGCGGATGCGGAACTGCCGGGTGGTGACGGTGCAGCGGTAGCCGCCCTCCCAGGACGATTCGACGGTGAGTGTCTTGTCCCGCAACCGGTTCAGTGGCCGTGGCCGTGGTCGCCGTGGGGGTGGTCGTGACCGGACGGACGGCAGGCCAGCTCCGCCGCCAGCGACTCGACGACGGCCGGATCGATCAGCCCCGACGACGCCAGGAGGGCCTGCAGCGCGTCCAGCCAGCAGCGGTAGTAGCTGAACTCCCCGCCGGCCGCCTCGGCCCGGGACAGGGCCCTGACCAGCTGCTGGCGGAACGCCTCCCATTCGAAGAACCCGCCGTCGTGGAGGGCCATGGCCAGCCCGAACGCCCGGCTCTCCCAGGGGGCGCCGAAGACCAGCTCCCCGTTGCTCCGGGGCGGGGCGGCCGGCCCCTCGACGTCGAGCTGCAGCACGGTACTGCTCACGCCGGCGACTTCGCCCTGGCCACGCCGGTCATCGCCTCCCGGGTGACGAGCGGCACGAGTTCCTCCTCGGAGAGACCCTCGGTGCCCGCCGGCCGTTCCGGCAGCACCATGTAGCGGACTTCGGAGCTGGAGTCGAAGACCTTGATCTCCACCTCGGGGCCGAGGTCGAGCCCGAACTCGGCCAGCAGCGCCCGGGGCTCCCGCACCGCCCTCGCCCGGTAGGCGGGGTCCTTGTACCACGAGGGCGGCAGGCCGAGCACCGGCCAGGGGTAGCAGGAGCACAGCGTGCAGACCACGAGGTGGTGCAGCCCCGGCGTGTTCTCCAGCACGACGATGCACTCGCCCTGCGGGCCCTTGAAGCCCATCTCAACGATGGCGGCGGTGCCGTCCTCGAGGAGGCGGGCCTTGTACTCCGGGTCCGTCCAGGCCTTGGCCACGACCTTGGCACCGTTCAGGGGCCCGACGTCCTCGGCGTAGGTCTTGATGAACTTGTCGAGCACCGCCGGGTCGACGAGGCCCTTCTCCACCAGGATCGACTCGAGGGCCTCGGTGCGGAGTTCGACGGGCAGATCGGAGGGAGCGGGAACAGGGCTCATGGCGCAGGCTCCAGGTAGCTGTCGAACAGGTCGATGTGCAGGACGAAGGGCTCGGCGTCTTCGCCCCAGAGCGTCTTCGAATCGAAGCCGACCTGGTAGCAGTGCTGCGGGTTCTCGCCGAGGAAGTGGGCGTTGGTGTCGGGCAGCACCGCCGAAGGCTGGATGCGCTCCACCGTGCCGATCCGGCCCCGCACGTAGCGGGGCAGGCGGGTGTGACCGGCCGGGTGGACGTCCTTCGCCCGGACCTGCTCCCCCACCTTGAACCGGGTCGGGTCGTCGACCTGGCGGAGCGAACCGGGGGCGGTGGCCGCGTAGTCGGGCTTGTTGAGGACGGGGTCGGGCGGTTCCGTCACGCTCTCGCCCCGCAGCGTGCGGGCCCGGGCGTCGACGGCGCCCTCGGCGATCACGCCGGTGTCCGTGAGGAGCGTCTCCGACAGCAGTAGCCAGCGGCCGTAGTACCCGTTCTGCAGATACTGCAGGGGTGTGAGCCGCTCGAGGGCATGACGCATGGCGTCGAGGTTGC
>JAICYE010000245.1 GCA_025934385.1 Acidimicrobiia bacterium
CGCCATCTTGGCCGCGGCGGCCACGGGCTCGTCGTCGCCATTGAAGACGAGCAGATCGTCACCGGCCTGACTGGCGAAGATCCTCGCCTTGGCCGCGACGTAGTCGTCGAAGGTCGGGTGCCAGTCGAGGTGGTCCTCGGCCACGTTGAGGAGCAGCGCCACCCGGGGGCGGAACGTCTCGGTGAACCGGAGCTGGAACGACGACACCTCGGCCACGACGACCTCGACGTCCCCGTCGTGGACGGCGTCGAGCAGCGGCCGGCCGATGTTGCCGGCGGCCAGCGTCCGGAGCCCGCCCGCCACGAGCAGCTCGGCCACCAGCGTCGTCACCGTGGTCTTCCCGTTGGTGCCGGTCACCGCCACCAGCGGCACCCCCCGCCGGGCGGCGGCGGCACCGGCCAGCTCGACCTCCGAGCGGACCGGGACGCCGGCCTCGGCGGCCAGGCGGTACACCGGGTGCGCCTCGGGCACCCCCGGGCTCGGCACCACCAGCCCGGTGCCGGCCACGAGCCCGGCCAGCGCCTCCGGTGAGGGCGCGCCGACCACCCGGACGCCCAGCGCCTCGAGCGCCGCCGCCCGTTCGGCGAACCGGGGCGCCGACGGGTTGTCGTCGACGACGGTCACGGCGTCGCCGCCCCTCTCGGCGGCCAGCCGCCGGGCCACGGCCTCGCCCGTCACCCCCAGTCCGACGACGAGGTTCACCTAGTCGAGGGCTCCGGGGATGCGGATGAAGTCGGCGTAGAAGAGGCCGAGGCCGAAGGCCACGAACAGCCCGGCGATCAGCCAGAACCGCACGATGACCGTGAACTCGGGCCAGCCGCCCAGCTCGAAGTGATGGTGGATCGGCGCCATGCGGAAGACGCGGCGCTTGAAGCCCCGGAACGAGATGACCTGGATGACGACCGACAGCGTCTCCAGCACGAACAGCCCGCCCATGATCGGCAGCAGCAGCTGGGTGCGGGTGAGCAGGGCCAGGCCGCCCAGGCCGCCGCCGAGGGCCAGCGAGCCGGTATCGCCCATGAAGATGCGGGCCGGGGCGGCGTTCCACCACAGGAAGCCGGCGCAGGCGCCGAGCACCGCCGCCGCCACCACGGCCAGGTCGATGGCGGAGTCGGGCTCGACGCCGTAGATGGCCACGTGCCGCCCCTGCCAGAAGGCGATGATGACGAAGGCGGCGGCCACGAAGGCCGCCGAGCCGGAGGCCAGGCCGTCGAGCCCGTCGGTCAGGTTCACGGCGTTGGCCGAGGCGATGATGATGAGGACGGCCCACACGCCCCAGCCCCAGCCGCCGAGGTCGATGCCGAGGTCCCGGGCGAACGACAGCTTCGTCGAGGTCCCGACCCAGTGGATGGACAGCACGGCGAACGTGATGGCCACCACCAGTTGCCCGGCCGACTTGGCCCGCTTGTTGAGCCCGAGGTTCCGCTGGAAGCGGATACCGAGGTAGTCGTCGACGAAGCCCACGAGGGCGCAGCCGACGAAGAGCAGCATGAGGCAGAGACCGCTGCGCTGGAATCCCTGGCTGCCGGGCCGCAGGTCGCCGACGACGTAGCCGGCCACCGCCGAGCCGACGATGGCCAGACCGCCCATCGTCGGGGTGCCGGCCTTGGTCTGATGGCCGGTCGGCCCGTCCTCCCGGATGAGCTGGCCGATGTTGCGGGCCCGCAGGACGCGTATCAGCAGCGGCGTCCCCACCAGCGAGAGGATGAGGGCGGTCGCCGCCGCCAGCAGCAGCGCGATCACGCCACAGGCTCCGGCCAGGTCAGGAGGGAGGAGGCCACCCGCTCCAGGCCGGCCACCCGGCTGGCCTTGACCAGCACGGCGTCGCCGGCCCGGAGGCGGGGGGCCAGGGCGGCCAGCGCCTGCTCCGGCCCCTCGACGTCGACGACCTCCACGCCGGCTTCCCGGGCGCCGTCGGCCAGCGCCGTGGCCGCCACGGCCACCAGCAGGTCGACACCGGCGGCGGCCACGAGCTTGCCGAGCCGGTGGTGCTCCTCGGCGGCGTGGACACCGAGCTCGGCCATCGGCCCGAGGACGGCGATGCGTCGCCCGCTGGCACCGAGCGAGGCCAGCGCCTCGACGGCGGCGGCCATCGACGTCGGGTTGGCGTTGTAGGCGTCGTTGAGGACGACGAGGCCGGCGGGGGTCCGGCGCCGGTCCATCCGCCAGGGCGAGCCGCCCGCGCCGGCCAGGCCGGCCACCGCCGCCTCGACGCCGACCCCGACGGCACCGGCCACGGCCACCGCCAGGGCGGCGTTGCCGGCCTGATGGGCGCCCCGCACCGGAAGCGGCGGCACGTCGACCGCCCCCCACGGCGTGTCGAGGTGGAAGGCGGGCCGGAGGTCGTCGTCGAGCCGCAGGCCGCTCACCCGGACGTCGGCGCCGGCCGAGGCGCCGGCGGTGAGCACGGCCGCCCCGGTGCGACGCCGCAGGGCCGGCGTCATGTCGTCGTCGGCGTTGAGGACGGCGTGGCCGCCGGACGGAAGACCCTCGAGCAGCTCGCCCTTCCCCCGGGCGACGTCGTCCCGGCTGCCGAAGAACTCGGCGTGGGCCATCCCGATGTTGGTGATGACGCCGACGGTGGGGCGGGCGACGGCGCAGAGCCTGGCGATGTGGCCGATGCCCCGGGCGCCCATCTCGACCACCATTGCCGCCGCGCCGTCCGGCGCCGAGAGGAGCGTGAGCGGCACGCCGATCTCGTTGTTGAACGACACGGGGCTGGCCCCGACCGGGCCGGCCGCGGCCAGGGCGGCGGCGGCCAGATCCTTCGTCGACGTCTTGCCGGTGCTGCCGGTGATGCCGAGGACGGGCACCCCGGCCAGCCGGTCCCGGGCGGCACCGCCGAGGGCCGTCAACGCCGCCGCCGTGTCCGGCACCAGCACCAGGCGCTCGCCTTCCGCCGCCCTCGCCACCATCGCTCCGGCGGCGCCCCGGTCGAGGGCGTCGCCGACGAAGTCGTGCCCGTCCCGCTCCGCCCGGAGGGCCACGAACAGGGCGCCCGGCGCCAGCGTCCGGGTGTCGATCGAGTACGACGTGACGGCGGTGTCGGGATCGCCGCCGAGGATCTGTCCGCCGGTGGCCCCGGCGATGTCGGCCAGGGTCAGGCGCACGCAGCCGTCCCCTGCGCCGACCAGCCGAGGCGGGCGAGCTCCTCCCGGGACACCGTCCGGTCGTCGAACGGGACCGTCACGCCGGCGGCCGTCTGGCCCTGCTCGTGGCCCTTGCCGGCCACGATGACCACGTCGTCTGGCCGGCGATCGGTCAGCCCGGCGGCGATCGCCTCCCGCCGGTCGGCGATGACGCGGGGCTCGACGCCGGCCGGGATCCCCGCCAGGACCTCCCGGATGATGGCCATCGGGTCCTCGGAGCGGGGGTTGTCCGACGTCACGATCACCACGTCGGCGAGGTCGCCGGCGACCCGGCCCATCTCGGGCCGCTTGGCCCGGTCCCGGTCGCCACCGCACCCGAAGACGACCACGACCCGGCCGTTGTCGGCCGCCAGAGGCCGGGCGGCCCGGAGCACCTGCTCCAGCCCGTCCGGCGTATGGGCGTAGTCGACGACGACGGGGAAGGGCTGGCCGGCCTCGACCCGCTCCATCCGGCCGGGCACGACCAGCGCTGCCGACAGCCCGGCGGCCACCGACTCGACGTCGAGACCGGCGGCCAGGGCGGTGGCCGCTGCCGCCAGGGCGTTGGAGGCGTTGAACCGCCCGACCAGCGGGGAGCGGACGTCGGCCGCGCCGTAGGGCGTCACCAGCCGGAACCGGTTGCCGGCGCCGGCGGCGACGAGGCCCTCGGCCCGCACCGCGGCGTCGGGGTTGTCGAGCCCGAAGCCGAGGACGGCGAGGCCGGCCGCCTCGGCCCGGCGGGCGATCTCGGCGCCGTGGGGGTCGTCGAGGTTGGCGGCGGCCGAGTCGGTGCGGGCGGGGTCGAACAACAGGGCCTTGGCCTCGAAGTACTCCTCGAGGCCGGCGTGGAAGTCGAGATGGTCGTGGGACAGGTTGGTGAAGCAGGCGGCGGCGAAGCGGGTGCCGTCGACCCGGCCCATGACCAGCGCGTGGGACGACACCTCGATGGCCGCCAGCCCCACGCCGGCGTCGACCATCCGGGCCAGGAGGGCCTGGAGCTCGGCGGCCTCCGGCGTCGTTCGTTCGCCGGGGATCGGCTGGCCGTCGATGCGGGCGCCGATGGTGCCGACGATCCCCGGGCAGATCCCGGCCGCCCGGGCGATGGCCTCCAGCAACCAGGTGGTGGTCGTCTTGCCGTTGGTGCCGGTGACGCCGAGCACGGCCAGCTTCGTCGACGGGTGGCCCCAGGCGGCGGCGGCCAGCGGGCCCATGGCCGCCCGGACGGAGGCGACCCGCACCTCGGCCACGGGCAGGCCGAGCGGCCGCTCCACCAGGAGGGCGGCGGCGCCGGCGCCGACGGCGGCGGGGGCGTGGTCATGGCCGTCGGTCGTCGACCCGACGACGCAGCAGAAGAGGTCGCCGGGGCCGACGGCCCGGCTGTCGTGGGTGACCGACGCGATCTCGGTGCGCGGGTCTCCCCGCAGCTCGAGCACGTCGACGGAGTCGAGGAGCTCGTGGAGCAGCACCCTGGTACGCAGCCCCTATCTGCCTGATTGGCCCGGGGCCGGAGACGACCGGCCCTCCCCGCGCCCGAGGGTACCGCTCCCCTGGCCCGGCTCGGCGTCTCCCTCCGGCGGCCCTGTGGCTGCTGCGGACCGAGGTGCCGTCGTGGGTGTCGTGGACTTCGCCGGCTTGC
>JAICYE010000119.1 GCA_025934385.1 Acidimicrobiia bacterium
CCCAAACCCGCCCGGCGGGCTCGGGGCCGGCTCCGCCGCCACCGCCAAGCTCCTGAACAGCGATCCCACGGCGACCGTGGCCATGCTCGGCGACGGCGCCTACGACCTCACCCGGCCGACCGCCGGGAGCGACGCCACCGCCTACCAGAACTGCTACGACCCGACGTGGGGCCAGGCCGGCATCAAGGCCCGCACCCGCCCGGCGCCCGGCGACAACGAGTACGAGGGCAGCCCCCAGGCGGCCGACTACTACGCCTACTTCAACGGCGCGGGCCCGTGCTCCGGGCCGGGGGCCGCCCCTCCGGCCTGTCCGGCCGGCCCCAACGGGCTCGGCTACTACAGCTACGACCTGGGTGCGTGGCACATCGTCGTCCTCAACGCGCAGTGCGACCCGACCCAGGGCGGCCCGCTCGGCGACACCGCCCTCGACGGGTGCGGCGCCAACAGCTCGATGGGGAAGTGGCTCTCCGCCGACCTCGCCGCCCACCCCACGGCCTGCACCCTGGCCTACTGGCACGAACCCCGCTTCTTCTCCTTCACCAGCGCCGGTACGACCCCGCTGAGCGGTAACACCAACTACGACTCGGATCCCACCATGGACGCCATGTGGGAGATCCTCCAGAGCCACCGGGCCGACGTCGTCCTCAACGGCCACCGGCACGTCTACGAGCGGTTCCCCCAGCAGGTGCTGGCGTCGCCCTCGGGCGGCGGGCCCGGCGTCCCCGACCCCGCCAACGGCATCCGCGAGTTCGTCGTCGGCACCGGCGGCGGGCCGCACCACCACTTCGACCCGGACCCGCGGACCGACCCGACCCAGACGGTCTACGAGCCGAACAGCGAGGTCCACATCCAGGAGACCTTCGGCGTGCTGAGCCTCACGCTCCACGACGGCACCTACGACTGGAAGTTCCTCGACGCCGGCAGCCCCGGCAAGCCCGCCGGCACAGTGCTCGACTCCGGCACCGACACCTGCCACGGCGCACCGGGGGCGACCACGACCACCTCGGTCACCACGGCGCCGGCCGGTCCGACCCCGACCACCACTCTCGGGGCGCCGAGCCCCGGCGGTCCGGCGCCGAACCACCCGGCGCCCGGTTACTGGATGGTTGACTCTGCCGGCACCGTCTACCCCTTCGGCGCCGCCACCGGCCAGGGCAATGGCGCACCCTCGCCGGGCGCCACGACCACCGCCCTGCGGCCCACCCCCGACGGCCAGGGCTACTGGGTCGTCGATTCCGCCGGCGTGGTCACGGCTCGAGGCTCAGCGCCGCCGCTCGGGAGCCTGGCGGCCGGATCACTCCAGGTCGGCGAGGCCGTCACCAGCCTGTCGGCGACCCCCAGCGGACGGGGCTACTGGCTCTTCACCAACCGGGGCCGCGTCTTCACGTTCGGCGATGCGGTCTCCTTCGGTGACATGTCGAAGGTGAAGCTCAACGGTCCCGTGCTGGACTCCGTTCCCACCCCGTCGGGCAGGGGCTACTACATGGTCGCCTCCGACGGCGGCATCTTCGCCTTCGGGGATGCTCTCTTCGCCGGGTCCATGGGCGGCCGGCACCTCAACGCCCCCGTCGAGGGCCTCGTCCCCGTCCCCGGCACGAGCAGCGGCTACTGGCTCGTGGCGTCGGACGGCGGCGTCTTCGCCTTCAACGCCCCGTTCCGGGGCTCCATGGGGGCCACCCACCTCAGCAAACCCGTCAGCGGCATGGTCGCCTACGGCAACGGCTACCTCATGGTCGGCGCCGACGGCGGCATCTTCGACTTCTCCGACCAGCCGTTCGTCGGTTCCCTCGGCGCCAATCCGCCGGCCCGCCCGATCGTCTCGGTGGCCGCCCTGCCCTGAGCGGGCCCTCCTTTCTGCGATCTCTCGCCGATCGCTGAGCCCTGATCGCCGCTGGGCTCGTCGGATCGACGCCTCGGTGGCGCACCCGGCGCAGCCCCTGTCACCGAAACTCCAACGCGGCCACCGGCGGCGGCACCGTGGCGACGACGTCGACGCCGGCCGCTTCCAGTGGCGCCGGCACGTTCAAGTCCGACGAGGACCCCGCCCACGAAGCAGCCGAGAGCCCCGGAGCGGGAGACACAGGAAGACGCCGCCGATGCCGCTTCCGGCCGCAGGGCGTCGTCGGCCTCGAGCAGCCTCTCGGTTCAGGAGTAGGAGTCGAGGCGCGCAGTGGCGGGCGGGGCCGGCCAACATTGACCGTGCCCCGCCCGCTGGCGCGAAGGTCGTGCTAAGAGACTGCGGCGACGGCGACGATGGGCCGGGCCGGCGGGTGGCCGCCGAGGGACCCGGCGAACGGCGAGGACGAGAAGTCGAAGATGCCGCCGTCCTGCGCCACCATGAGATAGCCGTCGCCGTAGCGGACCATGCCGGTCACCGGCTTGGCCAGCGCCGTTCCCCCCATCGAGCCCTTGAACGCCGCGTCGAAGGCGAAGATGACGCCATCGGAGGCGACGAGCCAGTAGCCGGTGCCGTCGCCGTCGGGGACGAGGGACTCGACCGGGGCGTTGAGCCGCTTGCCGCCCATCGAACCGTCGAACTTGGCGTCGCCGAAGGCGAAGATGCCACCGTCGGAGGCGACCATGTAGTAGCCCCTGCCCGACGGCGTGGCCACCGATCCGAGGACGGGCCCGTTCAGCGTCAGGCGCGACACGTCGCCCAGGAACGTGGCGTCGCCGAAGGGTACCGCCCGGCCCCGGCTGGTGAAGATCCAGTAGCCCTTCCCGGTCGGGGTGGCGGACAGGCTGGTGGCGTGTTCACCGGCGGCCAGGTGACTCGTGTCGAGGTTGCCGAGGGCGGTGGCGTCGCCGGTGGGCGTGACCCGCCCGTCCGTCGACAGGATCCAGTAGCCCTGGCCCGACGGCGTCGGCTCGAGATCGACGCCCGCCACGCCGGCCGGGCCGTCGCCGAAACCCTTGGCCGCGCCGAACGGGTAGACCTTCGAATCGGCGCCGAGCATCCAGTAGCCCTTGGACACGGCGGCGGCCTGGTCGCCCCAATCAGGTGGGGTTACGGGCGGCGCGCCGGGGCCGGGCGTCGGGCAGGCGCAGCCGGGTGGCGGCGGCGTGACCGTTGCGCCGTGGCCGTAGGGTGCCTCGGCGAGGGTGTCCTTGTGGTTGAAGTAGGGGTCGGCGGCCATGTCCTTCCAGGCCTGGTAGGCCTCCGGGGATGACTCCAGCCACCATGCGTTGCCCAGCCCGTTGGCGTTCTGGGTGTCGAAGTACAGGAAGGCGACGATGTTGGGGTAGTGCTGGGTCAGCGCCGTGTGCATGGCCTTGATCCAGTTGGCCTTGTCGCCGGGGTTGTTCTCCTGCACGCCGGTCTCGCCGACCATCATCGGCTTGTTGTGGGGGGCGGCCCAGTTGTAGAAGGCCTGGAACAGCTCCTGGAACGGCTCGTAGCGGGTGCCGGCCTTGTTGGGGGCCCAGTTGTACCCGTCGGCGCACATCCAGTCGACGACGTCGTCGCCGGGGTAGTAGGCCTGGGCGCCCAGGGGGTTGATGGCGTGGTCCGGCGCCAGGTTGGGGTCGGACTGGCCCGACGGCGGATAGAAGTCCAGTGACACCGGGCACCACACCCACACGGCGTTGGTGTTGCCGTCCTTGGCGAAGCGGTCGTGGATGTAGCGCCAGGCCTTGATGTAGTCCTGCGGGGTGTGGGAATTGCTGGCCTTGCTGGGACGGGTCCCGTCCGGTTCCCAGAACCACCGGAGGAAGAACGGCGCGCCCAGGGCCTGGAGCCGGGTGGCGGCGGCGTCGATGGCGGCGTCGTACTTCCCGTTGACAATGTCGATCACATCGGCGCCGCCCCAGGAGATCAGCGGGATGCGGCCGTTCTGGATGTCCCAGGTCTCCCGCCAGCCCGGCAACGTCGGCTTGGCGCCGGAGAGCGGCTTGGCGGCGTCGAAGTTGGCGTAGTAGTGGTTGTCGATGTCCATCGTGCGGCCGGCGTCCGCCTCCCGCTGGGTGATGCCCATGTCGGCGGCCGTCTTCGCCGTGGGCGAGTCGGGAATCGTGTGGATCCCGAACAGCGCGCCCTCCGACGGCACGAGCCGCCCGGTCGGCCGGGGCGGCATCGGGTCGGGCGGGGTGGGCGCCGGCGGATCGACGTAGGGAACCGTCTTGGCTGGCGTCGCCGCCTGCGCCGTCATGGGCGCCGAGCCGCCGAACACGGACGCCAGCGCCAGGACGGCCACAGCCCCGGCGAGAATGGGGCGGTGCCCCGGGCGGCGTACACGAGCAGCGACGGCGGTCCGGTATCTGCGCACGACGAAACTCCTCCGGGGGGTGAGGGCGCGGAGTGGCCCACGTGCGAGTTCACCCTTGCTGCGCTGCTCCCCTCTTTTCGCGATTCAGGGAGTATTCAGGCCCCGATCAGACGGTCTTCAGGGGCCTCGCACCATAGATGGCCGGCAGTTTCGTTCATCAGTTGCTCACCGGTTGTGGCCGATCCTGGCGCGATCGCTCCCCTCACCAAAGGCGACCTTGTCCCATGACGACGCAGACGTCTCCCGCGGCGCTTGCCGGCGCCGTTGACGCCGACGACCTCGGTATCAGCGCCCAGGCTCGGGCGCTCCCCGATCTCGACCGGGTCCTGGACGCCCTGGCCCGGCGGGCTGACGCCCCGCCCGGCGCCCTGCTGGACGTCGGCTGCGGTATGGGCGCCCTCACCCGCCACATCGGCCGGCGGCTGTCGATCCAACGCCTCATCGGCGTCGACATCGACCGTGACCGGCTGGCGGTGGCTGCCGCCCGGGGCATCGAGACCCACGTTGTCGAGCTGGAGAGCGGGACGATCCCTGTCCCGTCCCGCTCCGTCGGGCTCGTCACCTGCTTCGGCGTCCTGGCCTATCTGCCGCTCTACGACCAGGCGCTGAGCGAGGCGGCCCGCGTCCTCGAGGACGGCGGCTTCTTCCTCTTCTCGATGCCGAACCTCGCCAGCCCCCACAACCGCCTCGCGCTGCTGCTCGGCTACCAGCCGTCGCAGGTCGACGTGTCGTCGCCCTCCCGGGGGGCGGGCACCCTTCACCGCCACTCCCTCAACCGCCAGGGCATGCCGCCGCTGCTCCACGCCGCCACCCTGCGGTGCATGAAGGAGCTGCTCGACGACTACGGCTTCGACGTGGTGCTGGCCCGCGGCTTCGATCCCCGTCCGTTCCGCAACGGCGTCATGCGCCGGGCCGCCGGCCACCTGCCGTCGTGGAGCCGGCGGTTCCTCGTTCTCGCCCACAAGCGGCCGGCGGTCTGACATGAAGCGACGCTGGGGAGTTCTCTGCGCAGTGACACTGGTGGCGACGATCGGCGCCGCCCTTCCGCTTTCGGCGGCCAACGCCGGCCGGACGGTGCCCTACACACCGCCGCCGGCGCCGACGGCGCCCGACCCGATGCCGGCCCTCCCGGCCGGGCCGCTGGTGCCGGCCCAGGGCGCGCTGTTCGGGATGCACACGATCCCCGACCAGGGGGCCAAGGACCCGAGCGGCATGGGAATCACCCAGCGGGAGCAGCAGCTCGGCCGGACGCTCGACATCGACAACCACTACTACGGCTGCCTCGTGCCCGTGCCGACCTTCCGGGAGACGTGGGACATCTCTCAGGGCCGGATCCCCCTGGTGTCGTGGGGCCGCTTGTGCGACAAGGCCAAGGTGGCCGACGGCAGCATGGACACCGAGCTCGGCAAGATCGCCGACGCCTTCAAGGCGCTGGGGGCGCCGTTCTTCCTCCGGTGGTCGTGGGAGGGCGACGCCCAGAAGAACCAGCTCACGTCCCACGACGCCCAGACCTACATCGCCGCCTGGCAGCACCTCCACGACCTCTTCGTGGCCCACGGCGTGACCAACGCCATCTGGGTGTGGTGCCCGGTGTCGCTCGACTTCTACCCGCCGCCCGGGACGACGTCGTCCGACCCGTCGCTGGCTCCCGACCACGCCATCAACGGCGTCGGCGCCCAGCCCTACTACCCCGGCGACGCCTACGTCGACTGGATGTGCGCCGACGGCTACGCCTGGGGGCCCGGCCTGCCCTCCGCCAACCGCCAGGAGCCCTTCCAGGAGCTGTTCCAGGCCTTCTACAACTGGGCCGCCCCCCACAACAAGCCGCTCATGATCGGCGAGACCGGCGCCATGGAGAACAACCCCGGCGACAAGGCCAACTGGTTCACCGCCATGGCCCAGTCGGTGAAGCAGCACTTCCCGCTGATCCGGGCCTTCCTCTACTTCGACGTGGTCGGCGCCACCAGCGACAACTACGACTGGCAGATCGACACGACGCCCGAGTCCCTGGCCGCCTTCAAGGCCATGGCCAACGACCCGTACTTCAACGTGAAGGCCACGCTGCCGGCGCCCTACGGCACCGGCGCACCGTCGACCGATCCGCCGTCGGGGCCGGCGTCGGACCCGCCGGGGACGGGCACCACGACGACCACGGTGCCGCATTCGGAACCGCCCCCGCCTTTGGCCCCGGCCGGCTACTGGATGCTCGGCTCCGACGGCGCCATCTACCCCTTCGGCGACGCCGCCGGCCACGGCGACGCCACCGGCAAGCTCGCCGCCGGGACGACGGCGGTGCACATCGAGCCCACCCCGTCCGGCGCCGGCTACTGGGTCGTCGACTCCGCCGGGAACGTCACCGCCTTCGGTGACGCCCCCGCCCTCGGCGGTGCGAAGGCCGGGCAGCTGGCGGCGGGCGAGACCGTGACCAGCCTCTCGGCCACCCGGTCGGGCAAGGG
>JAICYE010000308.1 GCA_025934385.1 Acidimicrobiia bacterium
CCTGCTCGGCTTCTCGCTCGGGGCCCCTCTGGCCGGCCAGCCGTTGGCCGGCGCCCCCACCGCCGCCGGCCTGGGCGGCACCGCCGGCCTGGCCGCCGTGGCCGTCTTCGACCCGTCGGCGCTGTTCTGGCTGGCCGCTGCCCTCGGGGTCGGGACGAACCTCGGGCCGCTGGCCGCCGAGCTCAGCCGGGGAGGCCGGGCCGTCCCGGCCGCCGCCCGCCGGGTGGCCCGGCGCCGGGTGTCGTGGGCGCTCAGCGGCGTCGTCGTCCTCGTGACCGCCCTCACGGCCTCGTGGGTCGGCGCCACGTCGGCCCGGGCCGACTGGTTCGGGTCGGTCATCAGCCACGGCCCCCGGCAGGTGCCGGAGGTGGCCGTCACGTTCGACGGCGTCCCCGACCCCGGCACGACCCGAACGGTGCTTGCCGCCCTCGACGCCGAGGGGGTCCAGGCGACGTTCTTCGCCGCCGGCCGGGAGGTCGAGGCCCGGCCCGACGTCGTGCGGACGCTGGTCGACCACGACCAGCTGGTGGCCAACAACGCCTACGCCTCCGATAGCAGCGACTTCCTGGACCCCCACTACGGCGAGCTCGGCCGGGCCCAGGAGGTCTTCGGCCGGGAGCTCGGCGTGTGCCCGACGTACTTCCGCCCGCCGGCCGGCCGCCACACGCCGCTGATGGCCCGGGTCGTGCACCACTACGGCATGTCGATGGTCACGTGGGACGTCAAGGTCGGCGACCGGCGGGTCGACAACCCCCGCAAGCTGGCCCGGCGGGCGCTCGACCGCATCCGGCCCGGCTCGATCGTCGTCTTCCCCCTCGACGCTGACGGCCACTTCGCCCGTCCGGCCGAGGCGGCCGCGCTCCCGCTGGTGCTGCAGGGCCTGAAGGGCCTGGGCCTGGAGTCCGTCCGGCTCGACCGGATGCTCGGCAGCGACGGCTACGCCGGCCGCTGCACCCGCTCCACCTAGCGGGCTGGCGCCCGCTAGGGCGCCAGCCCTGGCGGCTTCGCCGCCCCGCCTGGGGCCCCAACCCCAGGCTCCTCCGGAGGATGGGGTCCCTGCCCCATCCCCGGCCGTAGCTGCTCTCACGGGCCGGTCAGGCGGCGAGGCGGGCGAGCTCGGCGTCGAGGACGGCGGCGAAGTCGCGGCGGACGGGCGCCGGCGCCCGGCGCTCCTCGGCCCACAGCACCCGGGTCGCCGGAGGCCGGTAGGCCCGCTCGTGGGGCGACGGCGGCACCACGACCGTCGGCCGCTCCGGCGGCAGCACCGCGCCGAGCTCGGCCCAGGCGCCGGCCACGGCCCGGAAGGCGGCGGCGTCGCCCCCGGCGTCGGGGTGCGTCTGCTTGGCCAACCGGCGGAAGGCGCGCTGCGCCTCGCCCCGGCCGGCGTCGAACGGCAGGCCGAGCACGGCCCGCGGCCCGGGGGCCGGGGGGCGTCCCCCCGACAACGGCGGCGTGAACCGCTCGGGATCAGCAGGCTGCATGGCACGTCCTTGTGGCGAAGCTCCGCCGGCTCCTGCGGCGGGCGCAGATCCGTCTGCGCTCCCCCTCCATCGGCCCGCCCGGCCCGCGACTGAGGCCGGGGAACAGCCCGCCGGCCGCCGGCGTTGCCCACAGAGCGATGCGAGTGGACATCTGGTCCGACGTGGTCTGTCCCTGGTGCTATGTCGGGAAGCGCCGGTTCGAGGCCGCCCTGGCCCGGTTCCCCCACCGGGCCGACGTCGAGGTGCACTGGCGGAGCTTCGAGCTCGACCCCCGGGCGCCGCGCCGCCGCGACGGCGACCGGCTCGGGCACCTGGCGGCCAAGTACGGCATCGACCGGGAGCAGGCCGAGGCCATGGACCGCCGCATCACCGAGGCGGGCCGGGAGGCCGGCCTCGACCTGCGGCTCGGCCAGACGCAGGGCGGCAACACGTTCGACGCCCACCGCCTGCTGCACCTCGCCGCCGCCCACGGCCGGGCCGACGAGCTGAAGGAGCGGCTGATGCGGGCCCACTTCACCGACGGCGACCCGGTCGGCGACGCCGCCGTCCTCACCCGGCTGGCCACAGACGCGGGCCTGCCCGCCGCCGAGGTCGACGAGGTCCTGGCCGGTGACGGCTATGCCGATGCCGTCCGGGCCGACGAGCGCCAGGCCCGGGCCCTCGGCGCCACCGCCGTCCCGTTCTACGTCATCGACGAGACCTACGGCGTCGCCGGCGCCCAGCCGCCCGAGGTCTTCCTCAACGTGCTGGAACGGGCCTGGTCCGAACAGCCCGATTAGTGTTCTCGGGCCATGCGCCCGACGCTCCGTACCGCCGCCGTCCTCGCCGTCGCCGCCTTCGTGGCGCTCGGCCCGTCCGCCTGCGGGAAGAGCAGAGACAACAAGAACAGCAGCAGTACCAACAGCAGCAGCACCAACAGCAGCGGTGGCACCGCGGCCAAGCTCGGAACGAAGCCCGCCGTCACCGTCCCGACGGGCCCGGCGCCGACGACGCTCCAGAAGCAGGACCTGATCGTCGGCACCGGCGCCGAGGCCGTGGCCGGCAAGAAGGTCTCGGTGCAGTACGTCGGTGTCCACTACGCCACCGGCAAGCAGTTCGACGCCTCCTGGGACCGCGGCGAGCCGTTCCCGTTCACCCTCGGGGAGGGCGACGTCATCAAGGGCTGGGACCAGGGCGTGCCGGGCATGAAGGTCGGCGGACGGCGCCAGCTGGTTATCCCGCCCGACCTGGCCTACGGCCCCGGCGGGGCCCCGCCCGACATCGGCCCCAACGAGACGCTGGTCTTCGTGGTCGACCTGCTGTCAGTGGCCTGACGGGGCGAGCCGGTCGATCGCCTGCGTGATCCGCTCCAGGGCCGTGGTGAACTCCTCGGCCGTCGGCAGCGAGGCGACCAGGATTCGGATGTTGGCCACCTCCCGGGCCAGGTACTCCGTCTCGGCCTGGGTCTGGGCGGCGGTCCGCCGGTCCTCGTCGATCTGGGCCCTGTCCCGGGCGTCCTGGCGGTTCTGAGCCAGAAGAATGAGGGGGGCGGCGTAGGACGCCTGGGTGGAGAAGGCCAGGTTCAGGAGGATGAAGGGGTAGGGGTCGAAGCGCAACGCCGCGGCGGTGACGTTCACCGCGATCCAAATCACCACGAGGATGGTCTGGACCACCAGATAGCGGGCGGTGCCGAGCGTGCGGGCGATGGCCTCCGAGAACCGGCCGAACGCGTCGGGGTCGTAGTGCAGGCCGAGTCCCCGGCCGAGCCGGGGCGTGCTGAGGTCGGCGCTGCGCTTCACTGATGGGTCCTCCAGCCGACGGGCAGCGTCCGGTCGAGGACGTCGTCGACCGTCACGGCCCCGAGCAGGAACCCCGATCCGTCGCACACCGGGACGGCCAGGAGGTTGTAGGCGGCCAGCCGTTCGGCCACCTGGATCTCGGGGAGGTCGGGGGCCACCGCCTCGGGCTGCCCGTCGACGAGGTCGGCCAGGCGGGTGCTGGGCGGCTCCCGGAGCAGCCGCTGGAACGACAGCGCCCCCAGGTAGATGCCGGTCGGTGGCTGCGTCGGGGGCTGGGTCACGAACACGCAGGAGGCGATGGCGGCCGGCACCTCCTCGGCCCGGATGAGAGCCAGCGCCTCGGCCACCGTCGACTCCGGCAGCAGGATGATCGGTTCCGGGGTCATCAGGCCGCCGGCGGTGTGCCCCTCGTAGATCAGGAGGCGCCGCAGGGGGTCGGCCTCCTCGGGGTCCATGGCCTCCAGCAGGCGGCTCTGGTCCGCGGCGTCGAGCTCGGAGAGGAGGTCGGCGGCGTCGTCGGGCTCCATCTCCTCCAGCACCCGGGCGGCCCGCTCCGGTTCCATGGCCACGAGGATCTCGGCCTGGTCCTCCTCGGGCAGCTCCTCGAGGACGTCGGCCAGGTCCTCGTCCTGCATGGCGTCGACCAGCTCCTCG
>JAICYE010000185.1 GCA_025934385.1 Acidimicrobiia bacterium
AGGCCGCTCCGGCCAAGGCCGCTCCCGCCAAGGCGGCGAAGTCGACCGCCAAGCCGGCCAGGGCCGCCGGTACCCGGAAGCGGGCTCCCCGCAAGGCCTGACATTGTTGCGACCGGCCCGTCCGGCGGCATGACCTGACGCCGGACGGGTACCGGTACTCCGTACTAGACGTCGTTGTCGAGGTCGTCCTCGTCGATCTCGACGTACCAGACGTCGGCGCAGTCACGACAGCGGTAGACGACCACGTCCCCCGGATGCCACCCGAGCTCGGGTGGCTCGGGTGGCATCCGCTGGCACGGTCCACCGCAGTCCACGCAGATGATCGTGTCGGCCACCGGCATGCCCCTACGGTGGCACAGATCGACGCCAATCGGACGAGTCGCGCCCATCCGGCTACTGCGGCCCGGAAAGATGTTTCACTAGGCTAATTAACCTGGTAAACTATCCGGCATGCGCACCTCGCCCACCGGCTCGCCCGTCCGCACCGCCGCTGTCCCGGCCCCCGAAATGGCCGCCCGCCTGCGGCTCAGCGCCACCCGGCTGGCCCGCCGCCTCCGCCAGGAGTCCGGCGCCGGCCTGTCACCGAGCCAGCAATCAGCCCTCTCGGTCATCGCCAACCAGGGTCCGCTGACGCTCGGGGCGCTGGCGGAGCACGAGCGGGTCGCTCCCCCGTCGATCACCAAGGTCGTCTCCAAGCTCGAAGCTGACGGCCTCGTGATCCGTACGCCCGACCCGGCCGACCGCCGGGTCTGCCGGGTGGCCGTCTCCCCCGACGGGGCCGCCCTGCTCGAGGAGTCCCGACGTCGGAAGACCGCCTGGTTGACGGCACGCATCAGCGAACTCGACCCCGACCGCCAGCGCCGCCTGGCCGACGCGCTCGACGTCCTCGACGAGATCATCTCCTGAAGGGCTCCCTGTGACCCGCATTCGACACGCCACCCGTGACACCTTCCGGTCGCTCGCCGTCCGGAATTTCCGCCTGTTCTTCGGTGGCCAGCTCATCTCCCAGATCGGGAACTGGCTGACGCTCGTCGCCCAGACCCTGCTCGTGCTGAAACTGACCGACAGCGGCTACGCCCTCGGCGCCCTGGCCGCCGCCCAGTTCGGGCCCGTCCTCCTCTTCGGCGCCTTCGCCGGGCTGGTGGCCGACCGCTCCGACAAGCGCCGGCTGCTGATCACCGTGCAGACGCTGGCCATGCTGCAGTCGTTCGCCCTGGCCGCCCTGGCCTTCATGCACCACCCTCCCGTGCTGGGCATCTACGCCGTCGCCTTCTGCGGCGGCCTCACCACCGCCTTCGACAACCCCACCCGGCGCTCGTTCGTGGTCGAGATGGTGCCGGAGGACAACATCAACAACGCCGTGAGCCTGAACAGCGCGCTGATGACCGGCGCCCGGGTCGTCGGCCCAGCCCTGGCCGGCCTGCTGGTCACCACCGCCGGGTTCGGCTGGTGCTTCACGCTCGACGCCGTGAGCTACCTGGCGGTGATCGCCGCCCTGTGGCGGATGAACCCCGCCGAGGTGCGCCAGGCGCCGGTCGCGCCGAAGGGCAGGGGCCAGGTGCGGGAGGGCTTCCGCTACGCCCGCAGCGTGCCGGAGCTGTACGTGCCGCTGATCATGATGGCCCTCATCGGGACCCTGGCCTACAACTTCCAGACCGTGCTCCCTCTCTTCGCCACCCGCGACCTCCACGGCAACGACGTGACCATCACCTGGCTGATGTCGGTCGTCAGCTGCGGCTCGCTCGTCGCCGCCCTGCTCACGGCCCGGCGGACGACGATCGACGTCCGCATCCTCAGCCGCAACGCCGTCGTGTTCGGGGTGGCGCTGGCCGCGCTGGCCGTCATGCCGAATCAGCCGTCGGCCTTCGCCATGGGCTTCCTGGTCGGCCTCGGCAGCCTCATGTTCATGACCGCGGCCACGGCCATCACGCAGCTGGCGGCCAAGCCGTCGATGCGGGGCCGCGTCCTGGCGCTGCAGGCCATCGTGTTCCTCGGCAGCACGCCGATCGGCGGCCCGATCGTGGGTGCCATCTCCGAGCGCTTCGGGGCCCGCTACGGCATCGCCGTCGGGGCCGCCGCCACGATGGCGGCCGCGGCCTTCGGGTTGCTCTCGGTGCGGCGCAGCCGCCGCCTCGTCGTCGCCCCGGCGGCCGGTTTGGTGCCGGTGCCCGTGCCGACCGACGCCTCCGGCGAACTGGCCCTGCTCGACCCGCTGATCACGCCGAAGGCTTCCTGAGCGCTCCTTCGAGGGCGGCCCGTCCGCCCTGGAGGGCGCTGTTGATCGTCTGGGAGCGCGATTCCTCCTCGATGGCCTGCTCGAACGACAGGGCGTAGGCGTCGTTCAGCATGGTCTTGGTGAGCGACAGCGCCGTGGCCGGCCCGGCGGCCAGCCGGGACGCCCACTCCTCGAGCCGGGCGTCGATCTCGCCGGCGGGGACGACGCAGTTCACCAGCCCGAGCCGCTCCGCCTCCCGGGCGGGCATCGGATCGGCGAAGAAGGCCAGCTCCTTGGCCTTCTTGAGGCCGATGATCCGGGGCAGCAGCCAGGCGCCGCCGCCATCCAGCGACAGGTTCAGCTTGGTGAAGACCTCGCAGAGGACGGCGTCGTCGGCGGCGATCGTCAGGTCGCAGGCCAGCGCCAGATTGCAGGCCAGGCCGTAGGCGCCGCCCTCGACCACGCTGATGGTGGGGACGGGCAGGCGGTGGAGGGCGACGGCGACGTCGCCCACGAGCCGCATGAACGAGAGGCGGTCGAGGCTCGTGCCGACGGCGAAGGGCAGGTCGATGCCGGCCGAGAACCAGCTCCCGGCGCCGCGGAGGACCACGACGCGCACGCCGCTGTCCCGCCGGGCCCGTTGCAGCCCCGCCTCGAGCCCGTCGAGGACGGCGCCGTCGATGGCGTTGCGCTTGTCGGGCCGGTTGATCGTGAGCGTCATCACGCCGCCGGCGACGTCGACCAGCAGTGCCTCTCCCATCCGTCCAATCGATCACACGGGCCGAGCGGGGAGCGAATCGGGACCGGGCGACGGCGCTGTCTGGGAACGCTAGGGGCGCCCCGCCGCGACCACCAGCGGGGCGTGGAGACCGCACTCCGTCTTGCCCGAGCCGGCCCAACGGCCCTCCCGGCCCCGGCCGGGCACGGTGCAGGGTTCACAGCCGATCGAGTCGTAGCCCCGCCCGAGCAGCGGGTTGACGATGACGTCGTGCTCGGCGATATAGGCGGCGACCTCGGCGTCGGTCCACTCCACGATCGGGTTGACCTTGACGAGGCCGTGGCGGGCGTCCCACTCCACGGCCCGGGCGCGGACCCGGGTCGGCCCGTCGGAGCGGCGCAGCCCGGTCACCCATGCCGCCTTGCCCTCCAGGTAGCGGGTCATCGGCGTCACCTTGCGGGCGGCGCAGCAGGCGTCGCAGCCGCCGGCAGCGGACACCGGCGCGCCCGGCTCGGGCCGGAGCTGCACCAGGTTGAGCCCGTAGCGGCGCCGCAGCCGGGCGGCGGTGGCGTACGTCTCGGCGAAGTGGAAGCCGGTGTCGAGGAAGAACACTTCGACCGCCGGGTCGAGGCGGACGGCGAGGTCGACGACGACGGCGTCCTGCATCGAACAGGCGACGGTCATGCGGGGCGAGAACTCGGCCAGCGCCCAGGCGAGGATCGCCGTGGCCGACCAGCCGTCGAGGTCGGGCAGTGCGGGAGCGGCGAAGGCGGCCGTGGCGCTCATGCCGCGTACCCCGCGCCCTGCCGGGCGGCCGTGCGGGCCACCCGGAGCACGATCCACTCCCCGTTGCCGAGGTGCGGCGGACGGGCACCGCCCAGCTCCACCAGCCCGCTGCGGGCCAGCACGTCCATCGCGCCCTGGAGGGCGAGACCGTGGGACACGGCCACCATCGTGCGGCCCGGCCCGGCCCGCCACAGGAAGCCCATCAACGCCGTCGCCACCCGGGCGCCGGCCTCGGCCTGCGTCTCTCCGCCGCCCCGGCGGACGTCGGTGCCGCCCGTCCAGGCGGCGTACTCCGCCGGGAACCGCAGGGCGGCCTCGTCGCGTTGCAGGCCTTCCCAACCTCCGAGGGCGACCTCCCGGAGCTCCCGGTCGGTGGAGGGGATCAGCCCGCAGGCGGCGCCGACCATGACGGCGGTCTGGTGGGCCCGGCGCAGGTCGCTGGACACGATCGCCGCCGGCCGCATCGCCGCCACAACCTCCGCCGCCCGGCGGGCCTGCTCCCAGCCGTAGTCGTCGAGGGGCGGGTCGGCCTGCCCCTGGAAGCGGCCTTCGGCGTTCCAGTCCGTCCGGCCGTGGCGCACGAGCACGAGTCGCTGATCGGGGTTCATCGGTGAGCCTCCGGGATCGATCGGAAGAAGTTCCAGATCACCTGCTGGGCCGACGGTGTGGTGGCGTCGCCGGTCGGCCATTGGTGGACGGTGCCCTGGTAGAGGGCCAGTTCGACGGGGTCGCCGCTGGTGCACGAGGTCCAACGGGTGGTGGTCAGGGTGCCCTGCGCCCCGGTCTGCCCGGTCCCCGGACAGCCGTTGGCGGTGAGGAGAGCGGTGACCTCGCCCTCGGTGCTCCGCTGGACGTAGCCATTGACCGTCTTCGGCGGCTGGTCCGGCGTCAGGGTGAACAGCGGATCGTTGTTCATCGCCACCTGGAGGGACGGCACGACCGGCGGCTTGGCGCAGTCGGCCACCGGTACGGCCGCGACGACGGCGACGCCGTCGAAGAGGTTGGCGTCGGCACAGGTGAGCCGGAAGGCCATCTTGCCGCCGTTGCTGAAGCCGATGAGGAAGACCCGGTTGTGGTCGGCGTCGGACTGGGTGGCCAGCACCTGGTGGACGGCGTCGGTGATGAAGCCGACGTCGTCGACGTTGGCGTCGTGGGCCCCGGCGCAGCAGGCGCCGGCGTTCCAGGAGTTCTCGTACCCGGCGGGGTAGACGAGGATGGCGGGGCCGGTCACCGCCGGGAGGCCCGTCCGCTGCTCCTCGAACTCGGGAGTGACGATGCGGCCGTGGAGCAGGACGACGACGGGCAGCGGCGTCTTCGACATCGTGGCCGGCCGGACGAGCAGGTAGCGCCGGGCCAGACCGCCCTCGGTGAGGGCCACGCTGGTGCTGGCCCAGGGGACGCCTCCCGCCGTGAACGACGGCGGAGTGGTCGCCGGCGGGCTCGGCGGACGCCGACGCGCCGGGTTGGGGTGCGTGGCCGGCGGAGTCGCCGGCGACGAGGCGGTGGCGGGCACGGCCACGACCGGAGCCGGCGTCGAGGGCGCGGCCGTGGCGTGCCATCCGACGGTCACGCCGACGGAGACGGCCACCAGGGCGACGACGATGCCACCCCCGACGGCTATCCAGGCCCGCTTCACGCCCATCGTCCCGCCTCCGCTAGATGGTTAGTTCCAAGGGGTCGCGGACCGCGCGACCGTCCACCACGTAGCGCGCGAGAGCGCCCAGGATCGGCGGTGTCGAACACACCCTGA
>JAICYE010000009.1 GCA_025934385.1 Acidimicrobiia bacterium
CGGGCGCCGGCCTCGGGGCAGCGCACCCCCGCCGCCGCCTTCCTCTCGCCGCCGGCGCCGGCCCGCCCCGCCCCGCTGGGGCCGCAGCTGAGGCCGGCGCCGCCGCCGGGGGAGACCGGCTCGGCCCGCAGCGCCGGCCGCCAGCCGTCGACCGGCGCCACGCCCCGGCTTGGCTCGGCGCCGATCCGCTCCCGGCGGATCTCCGAACGCCGCCGTTCGGTGCCCGGCCCGTCCTCCGCGGTGACGGCGGGGCGCACGTACCCGTTGGCGACGTCGGCCGCCACCCGCTCCGGCTCCCGCAGCAGCGGGTCGCCCATCCCGGCGCCGCCGCCGGTGATCTGGTGGAAGACCTCGTGGGCCCGCAAGGGGACGCCGGTGACGTGGTTGAGCAGCGTCTCCTCGTTGCCGCCCAGGGCCTCCGGGCTCTGTGGCAGCCCTCCGCCGTCATTGAGCAGCTTGTCGAGGCCGGTCCCCCGCACCACCTTGAAGAAGTTGGTGGCGCCGGGGTAGCCGCCGGTCAGGCCCCGGGTCGGCACGCACGACATGGCGTTCTCCAGCGTGCCGGTGAGGCCGTCGGTGCGCCACGGCGTCCAGGCGAAGTCCATGCCCTGGCCGCCCCGCCGGAAGCCCGGTCCGCCCGAGCCGGGGTTGAGCTTCCGCCACAGGTACAGCATCGGGTAGTTGCCCTCGTTGATCTCCACGTCGGGGATGCCGTTGCCCAGCTGGAACTCGTAGGACGAGATGTCGAGCCCGTCGATCGTCGTCTGGGCGCCCATGCCGCCGGAGCCGCAGTCCATGACGGCGAAGGCGGTGTACATGCCGAACTGCGACTGGCCGACCCAGGCGTTGCCCGGCCAGGAGCAGACGCCGAGGCAGAAGCAGCGCTTCGCCACCTCGGGGTCGGGGGAGAGCGCCAGCGCCTTGGCGATGGCCTCGGACATGGCCCGGGCGGCCTTGCTGGCACCCTCCATGTGGCCGCAGGACACCGGCGCCGGGGGTACCGGGTTCAGCACCGAACCCCGTTCGGGCAGCACGATCCGCACTGCCCGGAAGATCCCGGCGTTGGCCGGGACGTCGTAGCACAGGCTGAACAGCAGCACCCCGCTGACGAGCCCGAGAACGGCGCCGTAGCCGGCGTTGATGAACCCGTCGCTCTGGGGGTCGCAGTCGGAGAAGTCGGCGACCCGCGCGGCGCCGACGACGAACACCCCGCCGCCCAGGCGGGGGACGGAGTCGGCGCCGTGGCCGTCGTACTCCGCCCAGTCGACCGCCTCGTAGGTGCCGTCGGGGATGGCCTCGAGCCGACGGCGCACGACCTGCTCGCACAGCGTCTTGTTGACCTCGACGTAGCGCTCGTACTCCTCGAGCCCGTACTCGGCCACCAGCGCGGCGATGCGCATCTGGGCGACGTTGTTGGCCGCCACCAGCGAGCGGATGTCGTTGAGGACGATGGGCAGGCGGACGTTGGCCAGCAGCAGCCGCACCAGCTCGGGGACGAATTCGCCCCGGTTGACGATGCGGGTCGGCGGGAGGCGCAGCGCCTCGCCGTAGACGTCCCAGGCCACCGGCGCCCAGCCGCCGGGCGACATCCCGCCGACGTCGAGGATGTGGGCGTTGGAGAACGACCAGCCGATCAGCTGCTCGTTCTGGTCGCCAGTGCCGATTCCATCCGGGCCGCCGGCGAAGATCGGCGACACGACCGCCACGTCGCCCTGGTGGATGGCGCCGGCGTCGTAGGGGTCATTGAGGATGACGGCGTCGCCGGGGTGGACGTCGTCGCCGTAGTCGCGGATCACCGACCGCACGCCCTGCAGCGACGAGCCGAGGTGGGCGATCACGTAACCGGAGAAGCCGATGTGCTCGCCTGTGCGGTCGAAGATGGCGGTGCAGAAGTCCTTGGCCTCGGACAGGATCGGCGAGCCCGAGGTGTGGATCAACGTGGTGGCCATCTCGAGGCTGATATTGACCAGTCGGTTCTGGAGGACCTCGGCCGCGATCGGGTCGTACGTCGTCGTCGCCATCGTCGTCCCCCTCACACGGTCAGCCGGTAGTTGCGGTACTCGTCGAGGCGCAGCCCTGCACCGGGTGGGACCCACACCGTGGTGTCGACGTCCTCCACCACCGCCGGCCCGGCCAGCGCCATGCCCGGCCGCAGCTTGGAACCCCGGTAGATCGGCACCAGCTTGCGGACGCCGGCATCGGGCAGCAGCACCTCCCGCTCGGTCACGAGGGCGGCATCGGCGGCGTCGCCCTCCAGCGGCTGCGGACGGCGGGCCGGCTTCGGCACCCGGCCGGTGGCGGTGGCCCGGGCGTTGAGCATCACCGCCGGGAAGCCCTCCCAGGCCGTCCCCTTGCCGTAGAGCCGTTCGTAGGCCTCGAGGAACCGGCCGGTGACGACCGCCCGGTCGTCGTCGGTCAGCTTCCCGCCGGGGAGCGGGATGGCGATCTCGAAGATCTGACCGGCCCACTTCACGTCGCCCTCGAAGCGGATGTCGATGTCGTCCTCGTCGAAGCCCTGCTCGACCAGCGCCGAACGGGCCTCCCCGCCGAGCTCGTCCAGCACGGCGTTCAGCGGTCCGAGCGGCGACGCCGGAATGATCCAGTTCACCGTCCGGACGAACGACCGCACGGCGTCGGCCCACAGCAGCCCGGCGGCGGAGAAGACGGCGGCGTCGTCGGGGATCACGACATCGCCGATGCCCATCATCCGGCAGATCTCGGCGATGAACAGCCCGCCGGCGCCGCCGAACGACACGACGGTGAACCGCCTCGGGTCATAGCCCTTCTCGACCGTGGCCGCCCGCACCGCCCCGGACATCGTGTCGGCCACGATGCGGTAGAGGCCGAGGCAGGCGGTGTCGGCGTCGACGCCGAGCGGGCCGGCGATCCGGTTGGCCAGCGCCGCTTCGGCGGCGGTCGGGTCGAGGCGCATGGTGCCGCCGAGGAAGTAGTCGGGGTCGATGAGCCCGAGGTGGACGGCCACGTCGGTCACCGTCGGCTGGCGGCCGCCCCGGCCGTAGCAGGCCGGGCCGGGATCGGCGCCGGCCGAGTGGGGCCCGACCCGGGGCGCCCGCCGGGAGTCGACCCAGCAGATCGACCCGCCGCCGGCGCCGATGGCCGAGATGTCGACCATCGACAGCCCGGTGTCGAAGTCGCCGAGCCGGGCCCGGTGCGCCAGCGACAGCTGCCCGTCCTTGATGACGGCGGTGTCGAACGACGTCCCGCCGAGGTCGGTGGTCAGCACGTCGCTGACGCCGAGGACCGAGGCCAGCGCCTGGGCGCCGAGCGCTCCGCCGACCGGCCCGGAGTTGATCAGCTGCATCGGACGGGTGGCCGCCTCGGCCGGGGACAGCATCCCGCCGATCGACTGCATCATCGAGACGTCGCAGGCCAGGCCCCGCCGGCGCAGTTCCTCGCTCAGCCGGGACACGTAGTCGCCGACGCCGGCTGAGACGTAGCTGTTGAACACCGTCGTGACCATCCGCTCGTACTCCCGGGCGACGGGGAAGATCCGGGACGACACCGAGCAGAACACGTCCGGGTACAGCTCGGCCGCCAGCCCGGCCACCCGCTCCTCGTGGGCCGGGTTCAGGAAGGACCACAGGAAGCAGACCGCCAGCGCCTCGCAGCCGTGGTCCTCGACCAGGAGCCGCAACGCCTCCCGCACCTGGTCCTCGTCGAGCGGAACCACCACGGAGCCGAAGGAGTCGACCCGCTCGTCGACGTCGGCGATGTCCTCCCGGCGGACGATGTCGGGCGGCGGCGTCTGCGTCTGGAGGTCGGGGTCGTTGGTCCGGGCCGAGCGGGCGATGCGCAGGGTGTCCCGGAAGCCACGGGTGGTGATCACCCCGACCCGCAGTCCCCGCAGCTCGGCCACGGCGTTGGTGACGATCGTCGTGCCGTTGACGAACAGGCGGGTCGAGCCGAGCAGCTCCTCCAGCGGCGCACCGGTCTCCTCGGCCAGCCCGTCCAGCGCGGCCAGGATCCCGGCGGTGTAGTCGCCCGGCGTCGTCGGCGCCTTGGCCCGGTGGAGGCGGCCGCCCTCGTCGATGGCCACCGCGTCGGTGAACGTCCCGCCGATGTCGACGCCGATGTGGTACCCGAACATGGTCCCCCCTCGTCCCGGATCCCGGTCTGCGAGAGTCTCCGGCGGAGGGGCGGGCGGCGTCTACGGCGGGACCACCGAATCCGCCGGCGGCGTTTCCGGGGAATCTCCGAAGTCGGACGGCCCCTGCTGCCGCGACCGCTGCAGCGCCCACCACACCTCGGCCACCACGGCGATGTCGTGGAGGTCGGCGCCGGTCAGCTGCTCGAACCGGCTCAGCCGGTACCGCAGCGTGTTGGGGTGGACGCCGAGCTCGGCCGCCGCCGCCTCCGCCCGCAGTCCGCAGGCCAGGTATCGCTCGATCGCCTCCAGCAGCGCCTCCGCCGACCGGGCGGCGCCCTGGCGGACCGGGTCGACGTAGCGGCGCACGAGGCGCTCCCCCACTTCGGGATCGGCCACCACCGCCGCCCGCAGGCCGAGGGCGTCGAGGTCGAAGACGCCGGTGAGGCCGAAGGCGGCGGCGGTGGCGAAGGCCCGGGTGGCCAGCCGGAACGACGGCTCGAGCCGGTCGAGCGGCGCCGCCGGGCCCACGCCGACCTGGGTGGCGACCGCCCGGTGCCGGATGCGCTCGGCGAAGCCGGCCAGGTCGCCGTCGAGCACGGCCGCCAGCCCCAGCGGCGGCTGGCCCTTGACCGGGGCCAGCCCGAGGAGGCGCTCGAGCTCCCGGGGTGACGCCCGGGGGGTGGGCCGGGCCCGGAACGTGACGTAGTGGCGGTCGGGGTCCAGGCCCCAGACGGCGCACTGCTCCCGCAGCTCGGAACCGACGAGCAGGCCCCGCAGCACCCGCTGGACGAGCTCGCCCCGGACGTGGGCCTCGTCCCGCACCCGCTCCAGCTCGGCCCGGTGATGGCCGGTGACGAAGGCCACGATGGCCGGGTCGACGGCGCGGGCCGTCTCCCGCATGAGGTCGAGGAGAATGCCGTCCCCCACGCCCCGGCCGCGGCCGACGTCGGCCAGCGACTCCCAGATCACGTCGGTACCGAACCGCCAGCCCCGCAGGACGTCGGCCACCGGCAGCCCCTGCCGGGACCGCACCGCCCCCGCCTCCAGGAACCAGTCCCGCTCCTCGGCGGTCAGCTCGTCGCGCCGGTCCCGCACGATCCGGAACACGAGCTCGACGTTGCGGCGGGTCACCGGCATGAGGTCGTCGGCCGGGAGCGTCGAGTAGCACTCCATCTCCGCCCGCAGCCGCGTGACGATCTCGGCCGCCAGCCGTTCCCGCTCCGCCACGACCGCGTCGATCAGCTTGGCCCGTTCGAGCTCGGGCCCCCGGAGCACACGGGGCGCGGGCATGAGGGCACGCTACTCGCCTGAGCGGCGATGAGGTTTGTTACGAGATCGGTGCACGAACAAGACGTCCCTGACATTGTCGCGGCGGGGGTGTCGGGTTAGCGTCGTCGGCACAGTGGCAGCAGCCATCGTCGCGGGCTGGCGGCGGAATGGCGACGGACGCTGCTGCCCAGGGGGTACTAGCCATGACGCCGCGTCGTTTTGCCGCGCTGTTTTCTGTCGTTTCCACCCTGTCGCTGCTCACCGTCGCCTGCGGGGGGTCGGCGGCGCAGCGGGCCGCCCTGCACCTCGAGGCGGCGAACAGCAGTCGGGGCGCGGCCGGCGTACCGGCCGCCGGCGCGGCTGGCGGAACACCGGCCGCCGGCGCCGACACCGGCAGCGTTGCATCGCCCGTACCCGGGGAGGCGACGAACCAGCCCGGTGCCACCGCGGCCCCGGGCGCCGGGGCGGCGACGGCGTCGCCGGTGACGGGCCAGGCCCAGGGGGGAGTCCCCGGACTGAACCCGGCGGCACGGCAGTCCCGCCCGGGGACGTCGGCGGCCGGTGCCGGCGCCGCCACGCCCGGGGTGCCCGCTCCGTCGCCCGGTGCCCCTGCTCCCGTCCCCAACGCCGTCAACGGCCACACCGACGTGGGCGTGACCGCCACGTCGATCAAGGTCGGCCACATCGGGATCTACTCCGGCCCGGTGGGCTCGTTCGGTGACGACCTGTCCTACGCCGGACGGGCCACGCTCCAGTCGTTCAACGACGCCGGCGGGATCAACGGCCGCAAGCTCGACGTCCTCGTCCGGGACGACGCCTGGGACGGCACCAAGGGCATGAACGCCGCCCGGGACCTGGTCGAGCGGGAGCACATCTTCGCCTTCTGCTGCATCATGTCGGTCAACACGTCCGACCCGCTCACCCCCTACCTCGACGACAAGAAGATCCCCCACATCGGGGCCGACGGCTGGGGCGAGCCGCAGTACAAGGGCGCCTGGACGTTCCCGGTGTCGGCGTCGGCCGTGACCGAGGCCCACATGCTGGCCAAGTGGCAGGCCCAGAACCAGCAGGCCAAGCGGGTGGCCATCATCTACATCAACAACCCCACCGGCCGGGCCTACGTCAAGGCCTACGACGACGTCATCAAGAAGTTCGGCGGCGAGGTCGTCTTCTCGCAGCCGGCCACGTTCGACGACCCGGGCACGACGACGTTCATCGCCCAGGCCCGGACGCAGAACATCGACACGATCTCCACCTACCTCGACCCCGGCATCTTCACCCGGATGGTCCGGGAGGCGGCGGCCCAGAACTACAAGCCGAAGAACGCCTTCTCGGGCGCGGCCGGCCTGTACTTCCAGGTGACGCCCAACTTCACCGGCCCCAACGGTGAGGGCACCATCGCCGCCACCCACTGGGAGACCAACGACCAGGACACGCCGGGTCTGCGGAAGTACAAGGCGACGGTCGAGAAGTACTACCCGAAGATCGACCACTCCACCTGGACCAAGGCCGGCTACGTCGGCGCCACCATCTTCGGCAACCTGCTCAAGTCCCTCGGGCTCGAGGTGACGAGGCAGCGGCTGAAGGACGCCGCCGACACGCTGACCGACTTCGACAGCGGCCTCGGGCCCCACCTCACATGGAGCCCCGGCCATCACCGGGCCAACAAGACGATCTACCTGGCCCAGATCCAGCGCACCGGCGACAAGTTCGAGTACAAGAAGATCGCCGGTCCGCTGGTCGACGAGTACGCCGAATCCAACTGACCGCAACGCCTCGGGGGGAGCGCCGACGGGCGCTCCCCCCGGGGGTACGAAGGAGCTTCACCGTGACCAAGCTGATCCAGACCCTCGTCATCGGGCTGGAGAACGGCTGCGTGTACGCGCAGATCGCCATGGGGATGGTGCTGGTCTACCGGGCGACCGGCGTCCTCAACATCGCCCACGGCGGCGTCGGCGTGCTGGCCGGGTTCGTGGCCTGGGACCTCAACACGCTACGGGGCTGGCCGTACTTCGCCGCCGTCAGCGTCGGCATCGCCGTGGCCATCGTCTCCGGGCTGCTGTTCGAGCGGTTCGTGGCCCGCAAGGTCCCCAACCCGTTCCTGGTCACGGTGGCCACCCTGGCCCTCTTCCTGCTGCTCCAGGGGCTCGTCTTCGTCGTTCCCTGGTGGGGCAACACCTGGGGCCAGGTCTTCAACTCGCCGTTCGCCAACAAGCAGCTGGCCATTCCCGGCGCCGACTACTCGGTCAGCTGGGACCAGCTCGTGCTGTTCGGCAACGTGCTGCTGTTCTTCGGCGGGCTGTACTGGGTGCTGCGCCGGACCCGGGTGGGGCTGGCCATGCGGGCCGTCTCCGACGACCCCACCGCCGCCCGCCTCATGGGGATCCGCCAGAAAGTCGTGGCGCCGGTGGTGTGGGGGCTGGCCTTCGGTCTCTCCGGCCTGACGACGATGCTGCTGGCCCCGATCCTGCTGCTCGACAACACGTCGCTCACCGCCTTCACGCTCAAGGCGCTGACCGTCACCTTCGTCGGCGGGCTGGTCTCGCTGCCCCTCACCGTGGCCGGCGCCATGACCCTGTCCCTGCTCGAGGTCAGCACGCAGCTGTACCTGCCCAACGCCCGGGGCCTGTCCGACGCCTGGCCCTTCCTCATCCTGATCGTGGTGCTGGTGGCCCGCTTCGCCCGGGGCACCAAGGCCCTGGAGGACACGGCGGTGGCGGCCGCATGACCACGATGCTGGAGGACCTCACGCCGGGCAAGGTCTCCCGGGAGCGGGCCCCCAAGCCGGCGGTCCAGCCCGGCGATCGCCGCCGCACGGCCAGCCGGACCGTCGGGGTCACCCTGCTCTGCGCCTTCCTGATCACCATGCCCTACGACCTGAAGTGGGCCGGGTCGTCGTTCGCCCTCGACTACGGCGTGATCATCGGGATGGCCGTGCTGTCGATGTCGGTGCTCGGCTGGATCGGCGAATTCACGCTGGCCACCGTGGCCCAGATGGGCTTCGGCCTCGTGGTGGTGAACCTGCTCCAGGACGCCGGCCTCCCGTTCGCCGTGATCCTGCCGGTGGTGATCCTGTCGTCGATCCCGATCTCGGTCCTGCTCGGCGTCTTCGCCCTGCGGCTCAAGGGGGTCGACTTCGCCATCGCCACGCTGGCCTTCGGCTACACCGCCCAGAAGACGTTCTTCCAGACCTACCTCGGCGTCCAGGGCGGCTTCGGCGGCACCGACTCCAAGGCCATCAGCCGGCCGGCCGGCTTCACGGGCAGCGAGAGCTTCTACTACCTCATCATGGGCTCGCTGCTCCTCATGGCGCTGATCTGCTGGGCCGTCAACCGCTCGTGGATCGGCACGTCGCTCACCGCCCTGCGGGAGTCGGAAGCGGCCTTCTCGGTGCTCGGCCATTCCCCCGGCGCCTACAAGCTGTTCACGATCTGCCTCTCGGGCGCCATCGCCACCGTGGCCGGCGCCTACTTCGGGATGCTCCAGGGGCTCGTCCCGTCGAACTACTTCCAACCGGCGCTGGCCATCCTGTACTTCGGGTTCGCCGTGGCCGGCGGCATGGGATCGGTGGCCGGCGCGGTCGTGGCCGGCACCGTCTTCGGCGCGCTTCCGAAGTACTTCGACAGCCTGTCCGAAGGGCACTTCGTCGGCTACGACCAGTTCTTCATCGGGATCGTGGCCCTCGTCGTGGTGCTGTGGATCCCCGGCGGCCTGGCCGACGTCGGCCGGCGCCTCTGGCGGCGCATCGAGGGCGGCGGGCCGGCCCCGCCGATGGTCAGCCCGCTGGAGGAGATCGACGTGCGGGACGGGGTCGAGGGGGCCATCGCCGCCGCGGCCGCCGGCCTGGAGTCGGAAGGGGTCGAGGCGTGAACCGCGGCGAGATCTTCAGCCCCGCCGCCAAGCGGCGCGCCGCCCGGTTCATGGCCGAACGCGGCACCGCCGTCCGGCGGCCCAACGGCCGCAACGGCCACGGCCGGACGCTGGTCCTCGACCCCGAGAAGCTGGCCCGCTTCGAGCCGGCCCGCCAGCGGGTCGCGGGGCAGCTGACCGACGGGACGCTGCCCGTCCGGCACCGGGCGGTCGAGCAGCGGGAGATCCTCCAGGTCTCCGACCTGACGATCCACTTCGGCGGCGTCCACGCCCTCGAGGGCGTCGACCTCGTCGCCCGCACGGGCGAGATCACCGGCGTCATCGGGCCCAACGGCGCGGGCAAGACCACGTTCTTCAACTGCCTGTCGGGGCTGCTCACGCCGGACCGGGGCAAGATCGTCTTCGACGGCCACGACCTCGACGGGTCGCCGGCCTCCCGGGGCCGCCTGGGCCTCGGCCGGACGTTCCAGACGCCCCGGCTCTTCGGCAGCCTGTCGGTGCTGGAGAACCTGAAGTTCGGCTGCCGGACGGCCGATTCGGCCCGCCGGGAGTACGTGTTCGACCCGGGGCTCCGGCGCCTGTCCCACGAAGAGCGCGGCGTCCGCATCGCCCGCATGGTCGGGTTCCGGGGCGAGCTCGGTGCCCCGGCCGGAAGCCTGCCGTTCGGCGACCTGCGGACGGTGGAGCTGGCCCGGGCCCTGTGCGGCGCTCCGTCG
Organism: Acidimicrobiia bacterium; assembly: GCA_025934385.1. The sequence continues at coordinate 9,964 of JAICYE010000009.1, forward strand.
CTGCTGATGCTCGACGAGCCGGCCTCGGGCCTCGACGTCGCCCAGGCCGAGGACTTCGTCGAGCTGCTGCGTTCGCTGTCCGACCTCGGCCTGGCGATCCTGCTCATCGAGCACGACATGAGCCTGGTCATGGGGATCTGCGACGACATCACCGTTCTCGACTTCGGCCAGGTGCTGGCCGTCGGCCCGCCGTCGGAGATCCAGCGCAACGAGGCGGTCATCGAGGCCTACCTCGGGAGGTCCGACTGATGCTCCAGGTCCGCGGCCTCAGCGTGGCCTACGGGCCGGTCAAGGTCCTCCACGGCATCGACCTCGACATCGGCTCCGGCGAGATCGTGGCCCTCATCGGGCCCAACGGCGCCGGCAAGACGTCGACGCTCAACGCCATCGCCGGGCTGCTCCCCCACCTCGGCGACGTGCAGCTCGACGGCGAGCCACTGCCGCAGGCCGCCGAGGAGGTCGTGCGCCGGGGCCTGGCGCTCGTGCCCCAGGGCCGCCGGGTGTTCCCCAAGATGACCGTGGAGGAGAACCTCCTCATGGGCGCCTACTCCAAGGGCGCCCGGTGGAGGGGCTTCGACCACCGGGTGGCGCCCATCTACGACATCTTCCCCCGCCTCGGCGAGCGCCGCCGCCAGGAGGCCGGCCGGCTCTCCGGCGGGGAGCAGCAGATGCTGGTCATCGGCCGGGCGCTGCTGTCGGAGCCGAAGATCGTGCTCATCGACGAGCTGTCGCTCGGCCTCGCCCCGAAGATGGTGCTGACGCTGCTGGAGACCATCCAGCGCTTCAACGCCGAGTACGGGACGGCCTGTCTCCTGGTTGAACAAGCGGCCACCGCCGCGCTCAAGATCGCCACATCCGCCTACCTGCTGCAGCGCGGCAACGTCGTCTACCACGGGCCCGCGGCCCGCCTGCGCGACGACGTCGACGTGCTGCACAGCGCCTACCTCGGGCAGGGGACCGCCCGCAGGGAATCTGCTCTCCGGAGGTGACCGTGAGACGTCTCATTGTGATGGCTGCGGTGGCGCCGCTCGTACTGGCGACGCTGCTCCTGCCGCCGGTGCACCGGGCCGGTGCCGAACTCGGCCCACCGACCGAGGCGGGCGACTCCGGGGGAGGCTTCCACGGCTTCGCCTCGTTCGACACCCACGCCCAGAGCCAGATCGTCACCCTGACCGGGTACCTCAACGCCTTCCGGGAAGACAACAGCCTGGTGGGCTCGGTGTCGGAGATCAACGGGCCGCCGGCCAACTCCCGCAACATCGCCGCCTTCGTCGAGCGGGGCCGGGGGGCCACGTTCGTCTACGGGGTCATCGGCGGCCCCGGCGGCGCCCGGGGCACGCTGCCCGACCCGCCGCCGGGCGAGGCCAACGCCTTCTACCCCACCAGCGACCCTCCCTATGAGATGACGTGGTCGGGGCCGGTCACCGGCGCCGGGTTCCCCCAGGTGGTCGACAGCCGGTTCCACGCCAAGGCCAGTGACGTGCCGACCGGCCGGGCCGACGGCGCCATCACGGCGCTGTCCGACCCCGACTACTTCACCGCCGGTCAGGCCACGGTGGTGTCGCACACCGAGCCGGTCGAGGGCGGCGTGGCCGCCGAGGGCGTGTCGGTCGTCCACCAGCTCCAGGTCGGCCCCCTGCTGATCCAGAACATCGTGTCCCGGGCCTACGCCTTCGTCCCCACCAGCGGCGATCCGAAGGGCATCGCCACCACGGTGATCGACGGCGCCAAGGTCGGCAACACGCCCGTCCAGATCACCGACAAGGGCGTCGTCGTGACCGACAAGACGAACTCGCTCGACCAGGACAAGGTCAACAAGGCCCTGGCCGACGCCGGCTACCCGCAGGTGCGGCTGATCCCGTCGATCGCCAAGCCCGGCGACGACGGCCAGTCGATGAGCGCCACGGCCGGCACGCTGGAGTTCGTCAAGCAGGACCAGAAGTTCGGCGCCTCGAACCCGCAGGGCTTCTCCGGTGGCGGGTTCTCGATCGGGGGCGCCAATGCCGAGGTGTCGACGCACCGCTGCTCGCCGGACTGCGGTGGCGGCGGCGAGTCGGGTGGTGTGAGCTCCGGCTCCGACACCGGCAACGCGCCGCTGCCGCGCCAGGGTTCGTCCTCGACGCCCGGCGAGTCGGCGTCGCCGTCGCCGACCACGGCGGCCGGCGGCACCGGCGGCGGTGACACCGGCAGCGGCGGCTCCGGCTACGGCGCCGATTCGGCGTCGCTCACCACCGACACCAGCGGCGCCGGGCTCGGAAGCTCGACGTCGGCGGGCGGCGCGTCGCTCCCCGCGGAGTCGTCGGGCGCGGCGAGCGTGCCCGGGACCACCGGCGCCGCGTCGGGCTCGAGCACGGCGGTCAGCCCGCCGGCCCCCGGCTCCGGGTCGACGCCCGGAAGCAACCAAGCGGCCGCCGGCGCCGGCCAGCCGGTGCGGCAGCAGGCGGCCGTGGCCGTGACTCCGCTCGGTCCCAAGACGGCGGACTGGGTCCGGGACCTCTACCTGATGGCGGGCCTCGCCCTCGGGATCATCTTCGTCGGACAGCGCCTCGCACGGGCGTTCTCATAAAGGAAACAGAGAGCAATGGAGCGTTTGAAGCGAGACTACGCCCGGCAGCTCATCGCCGGGGTCCTGGTGGCGGCGGCCCTCGTCGTGCTGATCATCGGCTACGCCAACATCCGGGACGAGGTCCAGGTGGCGGCCCAGATGCCCTACGTGCTGACCGGCGGCATCGGCGCGCTGATCCTCACCGGGCTCGGCATGGTGGTGCTGCGCTCGCAGGACGACAAGGCCGTCCTCGACCGGCTCGGCGTGCTCGAGGCGACCAACGACGAGCTCCGGGAGCGGGTCGACTACCTGACCCAGCTGCTGGAGACGGCGCTGCTGCCCGACGACGTCACCACTGCCCAGCCGAAGATGGTGAGCACGAGGACGAACGGCTAGCGCTGTTCGCACTCAACGGCGCCGGCGGCGGAGCCAGACGCCGGCGCCGAGCAGCAGCACTGCGGCGGGGACGGCGCCGATGGAGCCGACGCCCATCAGGCGCCGCTGTGACGGGGTGAGGTCGAGGCGGCGGAGATCGGGGTCGACGCCGCCGACGGCCACGAGGTCCTCCTCGCCGGCCAGCCAGTTGAGCCCGTTGGCCAGCAAGCGGGCGTTGGAGAGTCGATCCAGGAATGCGTTCGATGCCCAGTCGGCGTCGGTGAAGGCCAGCAACCGGGTTCGGGCGATGCTGGGGCCGCCGGACGACAGCCGGGTTTCGCCGCCGGGCTTGACCTCGGAGCGGTCGGCGGCGCCGGCCAGGACGACGGGGCCGCCCCGGTCGCCCTTGTCGGGTTGGTAGGTGGCCGGCGTGGCCGTGGGGTCGACCTCGAGCCAGGAGTGGGCGCTCGACTCCATGACCCGCGACACCGCCAGGCCGGTGTCCTCGCTGGCGGCGGTGGTGACGCCGCCGGCGGTGACGAGGGCCGCGCCGTCGATGCCCTTGGACACCGGCGACTCGGTGGGGAAGTCGTTGACCAGCAACGAGGTCGGGTCGCCGGCATTCTCCCGCTCGGGGTCGAAGACGACGCCGGGGAGGAGCCGCAGCCCCCACCGGGTGGTGATCTCGTCGAGGTTCGGCCCGCCCGGCTCGGAGAGGATCAGCATCCGGCCATTGTTGGCCATCCAGTCGTTGATCAGCTTGACCTCGTTGGGGAGCAGCGCCGCCGTCGGCGCCACCAGCGCCAGGATGGTGCACTCGGCGGGAATGGCGGCGGCCACCGTCAGGTCGAGGCGCCGGGTCTCGATGCCGTTGCGCTCCACCGTCGCCCGGGCCGACTGCAGGCCCTGGGGTAGATCGCTGTCGAACTCCCGTTCGCCGTTGCCGGCCAGGCCGCACAGCGTCTGGGGTTTCGGCCGGCTCAGCCGTTGCAGGGCGCTCGTGACCAGCTCTTCGGTGAGGGGGGCGACGATCTCCTTGCGCTCACCGATCTCCACGGCGACCTCGCCGTCGTCCTCGGCGCCGAGCCGCAGCGCCTCGCCCTGGGCCTTGGCGAAGTCGAGCACCCGGGTGGGGATGTTGGGGTTGGCCCGCCGGAACTGGGCCAGCAGGACGGCGGCGTCGCGGGCCTGCGGGGTGTTCTCGGGGGCGAAGACGGTCACCACCGCCTTGTGCTTGACGTTGCGGAGCACTTCCTTCGACGCTTTCGACAGCGTGTAGCGGCCGCTGGACGTGAGGTCGACGCGGGCCGTGGCCGGGATCGGCACGACGTTGAGGGCCAGCGTGGCGGCCAGCACCGCCGCCGGCAGCGCCGCCGCCCGGACGCGCCCGCCCCGCAACGGCGTCGCGCCCCGCCGCCGCACGATCTGCCAGGCCGTCGCCACCACCAGGGCGGCAGCGGTGCCGGTGACGAAGTAGACGGCGTCCTTCAGGCCGGGGGCGCCCCGGGCGAAGCTCTCCAGGTGGGGCTGGAACGACAGCCCGTGGAAGGCGGGGACGTTGTTGGCCAGCTGCAGGACGACGAGCAGGGCGAAGGCTCCGAGCCCGGCGGCGACCGCGGTCGGCGTGAGGGCGCTGGCCATGGTCCCCACCGCGGCGAACAGCGCCACGAGCAGCACCGCACCGAGGTAGGAGGCGACGAGCGGCGGCCAGTCGGGTCGGCCCCAGGCGGCCAGGAACACGCTGTAGACGAACGTCGGGGCCAGCAGCAGCACGAAGAAGGCCACGGCGGCCAGCCACTTCCCCACCATCAGCGCCGCTGGGCCGACCGGCCGGGCCAGGAGGATGTCGAGGTGGCGGCTGCGCCATTCCTCGGCCACCAGCCGGCTGGTGACGATCGGCGCGGTGACGATGAGCACGAAGGCCAGGTTGGGGAACCAGAAGCGGAGCGACGCCTCCCGGGAGCCGTCGGCCACGACGAAGAAGATCGTCCCGGTCAGCAGCAGGAAGGCCACGGCCATCCC
>JAICYE010000097.1 GCA_025934385.1 Acidimicrobiia bacterium
CCCGACCAGGTCGACGTGAACCGGCTGACGATCGAGGCCACCGATCCCCTCTCGGGGACGGCCGAGTTCAAGGCCAGCGCCGTGCGGATCGAGCGTTTGCGGGACCCCTTGGCCGCCACCGGTTCCTGAGTAGTCTCGCGGCACGATGGATCTCCGGTTGGCGGGACTGGCAGCGAGCCCGGCCGAGCAGGCCGCGCTCGACGACCTCCTCGGCCTGCCGGTGCACAGCTGGCAGGGCAACGGGTCGCTGGGCTCTCGGCGCCACCTGCTGCTGCCGGCGCTGCACGCCGTGCACGACGCCACGGGCTGGATCAGCCGGGGGGCGGTGGACGAGATCGCCCGGCGGCTCGACGTGGCTCCCGCCGATGTCTACGGCGTGGCCTCGTTCTACGCCCTGTTCTCGCTCGAGCCCCGCCCGCCCCGGGTGGTCCACGTCTGCACCGACCTCGCCTGCCGGATGGCGGGGTCCGATGCGCTCCGGGCCGAGGCGATCGTCGAGAGCCCCTGCCTCGGCGTGTGCGAGCGGGCTCCGGCCGTTCTCGTCGCCCACTACGGCGAGGATCACGGAGACGCGGTCATCGCCCCCGCCTCGGCCGCCGACCTGGCCGCCGCCCTGACCGGGGAGATTGGCGGCCTCGGCCCCGAGCCGCCCGTGGCGGCGGCCGTGCCCCAGGCCGGCGATCCGGGCTTGGTGCTGCTGCGCCGGGTGGGGCTGGTGGACCCCGCCGGCCTCGACGACTACCGCTACCACGGTGGATACGAGGCGCTGCGGCGGGCCGTGAAACTCGGCCCGGTCGGCGTGATCCGGGAGGTGACCGACTCGGGCCTGGTGGGGCGGGGCGGCGCCGCCTTCCCGACCGGGCGGAAGTGGGCGGCCGTGGCGGCGCAGCCGGTGCGTCCCCACGAGCTGGTGTGCAACGCCGACGAGTCGGAGCCGGGGACGTTCAAGGACCGGCTTCTGATGGAGGGCGACCCCTACGCCGTGCTGGAGTCGATGACCATCGCCGGCTACGCCGTGGGCGCCGAGCACGGCTACCTCTACCTGCGGGGGGAGTACCCCCGGGCCCTGCGGGCGCTGCGTACGGCCATCGGGACGGCCCGGGATCGTGGCTTCCTCGGGCCCGACGTGATGGGGCTGGGGTTCGCCTTCGACGTCGAGATCCGCCGGGGGGCCGGCGCCTACATCTGCGGCGAGGAGACGGCGATCTTCAACTCCATCGAGGGCTACCGGGGCGAACCCCGCAACAAGCCCCCGTTCCCGGTCGAAGTCGGCCTCTTCGGCCGGCCCACGCTGGTCAACAACGTCGAGACCCTGGTCAACGTGCCCCCGATCCTGGAGCGGGGCGCGGCCGCCTTCGCCGCCGTCGGCACGGGCCGGTCGACCGGCCCGAAGTTGTTCTGCCTGTCGGGGGCGGTGGAGCGGCCGGGCGTCTACGAGGTGCCCTTCGGGACGACCCTGCGGGAGCTGCTCGACCTGGCCGGGGGTGTCCCCGGTGGCCGCCGGCTGCGGGCGGTGCTGCTGGGCGGAGCGGCCGGCGCCTTCGTCAACCCCGACGGCCTGGACCTGCCGCTGACGTTCGAGGGGGCGGCCGCCGCCGGTGTCACGCTGGGTTCGGGCGTGGTCATGGTCCTCGACGACACCGTCGACCTGGCGCCGTTCCTGCTCCGGATCGCGGCGTTCTTCCGGGACGAGAGTTGCGGGCAGTGCGTCCCCTGCCGGGTCGGCACCGTCCGCCAGGAGGAGGCGCTGCGGCGCTTGACCAGCGGGCGGCCCCTCGGCGGTGTCGAGGAGGAGCTGGCCCGGCTGGCCGACATCGGCCAGGTCATGGGCGACGCCTCGATCTGCGGCCTCGGCCAGACGGCGGCCAACGCCATCGCGTCGGCCGTCACCGCCCTCGGGGTGTTCGGGAGCGACCGGTGAAGGGCATCTCCGTCCGGATCGGACCCCCGCCCCGAGCGGTCGAGCTGACGGTCGACGGCGAGACGGTGCGGGTCCCCGAGGGCGCCACGATCCTCGACGCCTGCCGGGCCGTCGGGCGCGATATCCCCACGCTGTGCTGGGGCGACACGGTGACGCCGAAGAACGCCTGCCGCGTCTGCATGGTCGAGGTCGAGGGCGCCCGGGTGCTGGCGCCGGCCTGCTCCCGCAAGGTCGAGGCCGGCATGGTCGTCCACACCGACTCGGACCGCGCCCGCCACGCCCGCCGCCTCGTGCTCGAGTTCGTCGGCAGCTCCGTCGACCTCTCCGCCGCCCCCGGGGTGGCGGCCTGGAACGCCGAGTACGGCGCCGATCCGTCCCGCTACGGATCCGACGCCGCCACCGTCGCCCGGGAGGCCCTGGTCGACAACGGCCTCTACGTGCGGGACTACGCCCGCTGCATCCTCTGCTACCAGTGCGTCGACGCCTGCGGCGAGCAGTGGCAGAACACCTTCGCCATCGCCGTCGCCGGCCGGGGCTTCGACTCCCGCATCTCCACCGAGTGGGACGTGCCGCTGCCGGAGTCGGCCTGCGTCTACTGCGGCAACTGCGTCGAGGTCTGCCCCACCGGCGCCCTCGCCTTCACCGAGGAGTACCGGTTGCGGGAGGCGGGGGAGTGGGCCCCGGAGCGCCAGACCCGCACCGACACCATCTGCCCCTACTGCGGCGTCGGCTGCACGCTGACGCTGCACGTGCAGGACAACCGCATCGTCCGGGTCACCTCACCCCACGACCAGTTCGTGGGGCGCGGCAACCTCTGCATCAAGGGTCGGTTCGGCTACCAGCACGTCCAGAGCGGGGACGGGTCTCCGGTCTAGGCGGGGAAGTACTTCGAGCTGCGGTTGGCGAACTTGTAGCCCGCTACGCCGAGGCCGAGGGCGCCGATGCCGAGCCCGGTCAGGACGAGCATCTTCTTGGCGTTGTCGGAGTGCTTGTGCTTGATCAGCGCCACGGCGTCGCCCTGCGGGGTCGACGACGGCTGGACGATGCCGTTCTGGGAGGCGGTCCCCGTCCCGTTGATGTCCGGGATGATGGCCTCCGGCGGGATGTTGAGCGCCGGCGGCGCCGTCGTCGTGGTCGTGGTCGACGAGTCCTTGGGCTTCTTGTCGCCCTTGACGGTGGTCGTCGTCGGCGCCGGCGGGGCGGTGGTCGGGGTGTGGGTGCTCGGCGAGGTGGCCGGCGGGGCCGTCGGGGCCGTGGTCGCCGGCGGGCCCGGCGGGGGCGTCGTCGGCGTGGTCGTGGGCGGCTGCGTGTCGGGAGGAGCCGTGGTCGTCGGCGGGGTCGTCGTCGGCGTGGTGTCGACGTCGACATTGATCACGCCGCACATGCCGCGGACCTGGCCGTGGTCGTCGGAACCCTCGCCGTTGGTGCTGGAGTAGTAGAAGTAGAGGCCCGGGTTGTTGAACGTCACCTGGACGTCGTCGCCGGGGTTCTTGTCGCCGGACGGCCCCACTCCCTTCGGCCAGTTGGCCGCGTGACCGAACGGCGATTGGACGTCCTCGGCCGGGGTGACGTTGTGGGTCCCGTCCTTGATGTGCCAGGTGACCGAATCGCGGGCATGGAGGTTCGTGACCGGGATCTGGTTCGGGTCGTTGCTCTGGCAGTCACCCGAGACGCCGGGGACGCCGTTCGAGAAGCCGACCGGCATGTTGCTGACGTCGACGCCGCGTTGGGCCGCGCCGGCAACCTGCATCGGAAGGACACCGAAGCCGGCCGCCACCGTGGCGATGAGCAGCAGTCGGGACAGTTTCGGGGACACGGCACCTCCTCGGAGCACGGAGGCCCTCCGCCGTTGCTCCGATATCGCGGCCAGTCGACCTGGGGGTAGATCGACCACCCTCCGTAGTTCGAGGCCCCGGGTCATTCCTCCTGCGACGGAGGATGATGAAGGTTCAAGAGTTGTTCAGCGACGACGGAGCGGTCGGCGGCGTCGGGCACCGCCCCCAGGGCGATGGTGCAGCGCTGGATCCAGTAGTCGCGTCCGGCGACGTCGCCGGAGACGGCGCAGGCCCGGGCCATGCCCTCGTAGGCGGCCGCCACCTGCCAGTCCCCGAACCGGCCGATCTCGATGGCTTCGAGGGCCCGGCGGGCGTAGTGGAGCGCCAGTGCCGGCTGCCCGACGTGGCTGGCCGCCTTGGCGATCTGGTGGTCGGCCAGGGCCCGGTTCTCAGCCGTGCCGACCCGTCCCCAGTGATAGGCCGAGCCGAAGGCGGCGGCCAGCAGTTCGGCGTCGTCGTCGGGGGAGCGGTCGGGCTGCTCCAGCAGGTCCCAGCTGCGGTTGAACAGCTCGACGGCGAACCGCCGGTGCCACCGGGCGACCTCGTCGTCGTCGCCGCCGTCCGGTTCCACCACAGGAACATCACGGCTCACAGCGGCGATCCTACGTTGCGCCGTCCGCCTATTGGCGTTCCTGACCGGGGCGACGGCGCGGTGAGGAACGCCCGTTGGGTCAGCGGTCGTCGAGCTCCGTCGGGACGGCCTCGGTCTCGACCGGCTGGCCGTTGCGCACCAGAGCGACGCGGACGGGCTTGCCGATCCGCTCGGCCGACAGCAGCCGCTGGAGCTCTCCGATGGCCGTGACGGGAACGTCGTCGATCGTGAGGATCAGGTCCTCCGGCCTGATGCCGGCCCGGGCGGCCGGGCTCCCGGCCACCACCGACGTCACCTCGAGGCCGCTGGTCAGCCCGCTGCCCCGGGCCGCCCGGGGCGGGAGCGGCCGGCTCCCCCCGCCGATGCCGAGCCACGCCCGCCGGACCCGGTGGCCGGCCGTCAGGGCGCCGAGAATCCCGAGCGTCACGGCGTTGACCGGCACGGCCAGGCCGAGGCCCTGGCCGATCCCCGGCCCGACGACGGCGGTGTTGATGCCGACCACCGCGGCGGTGCTGTCGGCCAGCGCGCCGCCGGAGTTGCCGGGGTGCAGGGCGGCGTCGGTCTGGATGACGTTCTCCACGAGCCGGGCGTGGCGGCCGCTCTGCGCCGCCAGCGACCGGCCGAGGGCACTGACCACGCCGGCGCTGACCGAGCCGGCGAACCCCAGCGGGTTGCCGACGGCCACCACCAGCTGCCCGACCCGCAGGCGGTCGGCGTCGCCGAGCCGGGCAGGCTCGAGCCCCCCGCCGGCGACCCGGACGACGGCCAGGTCGGACAGCCGGTCGAGGCCGGTCACCTCGTAGGGCAGCTCCCGGCCATCGCCGAAGGCGGCGGTGCCGCCGGCGGCGCCGGCCACGACGTGGGCGGAGGTGACGAGGAAGCCGTCTTCCGAGATGGCCACCGCCGACCCCGACCCCTTGGCCCAGCCGCGGGCGCCGATGCGGAGGCTGGCCACCGACGGCAGCAGCACCTCGGCCACCCGGGTCACGACCTGGGAGTAGGCGTCGAGGGCCTCGGCCTCGGCCCCTGCCCCGATGTCGGCCGGCGGGCGCACGTCAGAGGTCGTCACCGGTCAGGCCGACCCATGCTCGCCGCCGTCACCGTCAGCGTCGAAGCGGACGGCGACGTCGAGTTCCTCGACGCCCCGCACGACGTGGAGCGACAGGGTCTCGTCGTCGCCGAGGCTGTCGAGGACGGCGAACAGGTCGTCGGGGGCGCGCAGATCGCGGCCGTTGGCGGTCGTGAGGAGATCGCCCTCCCGGAGGCCGGCGGCGTCGGCGGGGCTGCCGTCCTCGACCACCCGGACGAGGACGCCGTCGCGCTCGGGCAGCCCCACCGCCCGCCGCAGGTGGCGGGCGGCCGGCGCCGGCACCAGCGCCACGCCGAGTCGCCGCCGGGTCGGGACCTCGCCCTGGGCCAGCCGGTCGATTCTCGTGCGGAGCTCCTGGCCGGCCGGCAGCGCCAGGTAGAAGCCGTCACCCAGGCGGTTGGTGTTGATCCCGAGCAGCCGGCCGGCGCGGTCGACCACCGGCCCGCCCGAGGAGCCCCGGCTGAGGGGGGCGGTGTGCTCCAGCGACCCGCCGACCAGGCGGCCGCCCGGGCCCCGGAACGCCTGCCCGACGGCCGACACGAGCCCGAACGTGATGCGGGGGCCGAACGGGCTGCCGCCGACGGCGAAGACCGGCGTGCCGACCTCGGCCGCGGCATCCGCCCACTCCAGCGGTTCGATGTCGCCGGTCGGCACCCGGATGACCGCCAGGTCGCCGTCGACATCGGCCCCGGCCACCGTGCCGGTCTCCTGCCGCCCGTCGGCGAACGTCACCGTGACCTCGGCTCCCCGGAGGTTGTGGGCGTTGGTCACGATCAGGTTGGGCCTCACCACGACGCCGGCCCCCCGCCCGAAAGCCCGACCGCGCCCGGCCCCACCGCCGAACCCGGCGGCGAATCCCATGCCCGGTCCGAACCCAGGCTCCCGCCCGAACTCCGCGACGAATCCCATGCCCGGTCCGAACCCAGGCTCCCGCCCGAACTCCGCCGCGAACGCGACAGGTTCCGGGCCGACGTCTCGGCGGCCGCCGCCATGGCCTCCGCCTCCCCGGCCTCCGCCTCCCCCGTCTCCGCGGCCGCCTCCCCGGTCTCCGCCGCGGCCTCCCCGGCCGCCCCGGCCGGGGCCGCCGTCGCGCCCGATCCGGACAACGGCGGGGGACACCCTGGCGGCCACGTCGGCGGCGCCCGCCTGCAATTCTTCGAAGATCGACATGCTTGCCTCCATGAACTAAGTTGCACTTTGCAAGTTGCAAGTATGGTGGCAGCAGGCGAGAGAAGAGTCAAGATGCAGGCCATGCCGTCCCGTCGCAGTGCCGGCGATCTGTCGGGTCCGCCCCCTCTGGCCGATCGTGCCGCTCCCCCGGACCATGCCGACGCCGCCGCTCCTGCGGGTCGTCGCAGCGCGGCCGGCGGCGCCGCTCCTGCGGGCCGTCCCGGCGCCCCCGGCGCCGTCGACCCCGTAACCGCTTCGCTGGAGTGGGCGGCCGCCCGGGTGGGCGACCGCTGGACGCTGCTGATCGTCCACGCCCTCCTCGGCGGTCCGCTCCGGTTCGGCGAGCTGAGCGAGACGCTGCCGGGCATCGCCAGCAACGTCCTGTCCCAGCGGCTGAAACGCCTGGAGGCCGACGGGCTCCTGGTCTCCACGGCCTACTCGACCCGTCCGCCCCGCTTCAGCTACGAGCTGACGCAGGCGGGCAGGGAGCTCGCCGGGGTGCTGGCGCTCCTGGCCCATTGGGGAGCGGTGGCCGGCGGCGGCGAGGGCGTGCGCCACTCCGCCTGCGGCACCCCGCTCGAGGCCCGGTGGTGGTGCCCGACGTGCGACCACCCCGTGGACGATCCCGGCCCCGAGGGCGAGGTCCACTTCGTGTAAACCCGGGGGCCACCGGGGTGCGCAAACAGGTGCGCCGCAAAGTGTTTTAACCGCCCGCCCAGCCAGAGCGGCGCCACCCGGTGCGGTGGCCGGGGCCCGCGGGGGGGGGCGCCGGCCGGCGGGCAGTACCCAGGACACCAAGCACCAAACGTGA